>DASUPQ010000743.1 GCA_036280995.1 Actinomycetota bacterium
CGCTCGGCATCCTGACCCCAGCTGCGGGAGACGCCTTCGCACCCGGTGACGCGCTCCGGGCGCGGTGGCTGCAGAGCCTGGAGCAGGCCGGGGTGCCGCTGGAGGGACTGGCCGCCGCCGGATAGGCCGCGGGTGCCGCTCGACCTGCTGCGCCAACCGGGTCATCAACCGGCAGCGGGTCGAATGTCCGCTCCACTCGGGCCAGGGTCCGCAGCTATGCTGGCGGAGGCGTGAGCGGATACACCACACAGGAGGTCGCCCAGCGGGCCGGGGTCGACCCTGACTACGTCGACCGGTTGGTCGCGCTCGGCATCCTGACCCCAGCTGCCGGAGACGCGTTCTCGCCCGGTGATGTGCTCCGGGCGCGGTGGCTGCAGAGCCTGGAGCGAGCCGGGGTGCCGCTGGAGGGACTGGCCGCCGCCGTCCGGGATGGGGCGCTGTCGCTCTCGTTCCTGGACGTGGCCGCGTACGACCGGTTCGCCGGGCTCAGCGGCACCACCTTCCACCAGCTGAGCGGAAGTACCGGGATCCCGCTGGAGCTCCTGATGGTGCTCCGCGAGGCCGTCGGCTTCGCCGAGCCACGCCCAGAGGACCACGTCCACCACAACGAGCTGTCGGTCGTGCCGCTGATCCAGCTGCAGCTTGCCAAGGGGTTCCAACCGGTGGTCATCGAGGGGTGGCTTCGGGTCTACGGGGACAGCCTGCGCCGCATCGCCGAGGCCGAGGCGGCCTGGTGGAACAGCGAGGTCGAGATGGCGCTGCTGGCGTCGGGCATGACCGAGGGTGAGATGCTCCGGGCCCAGGCCGACCTCGGCTCCCAGATGACCCCCCTCATCGAGCAGGCCCTGCTGGCCGTCTACCACGGCCAGCAGGAACACGCCTGGAGCCAGGTGTTCGTCGAGCACGTCGAGGGTGCGCTGGAGCAGGCGGGCCTGTACCGCCGCTTGGAGCGGCCCCCGGCAATGTGCTTCCTGGACATCACCGGGTACACGCGCCTGACCGAGGAGCGGGGCGACCAGGCCGCCGCCGACCTGGCGGCCCGGCTGGCTGGCCTGGTCCGGCGGTCGGCCCAGGAGCATGGGGGGACACCGGTGAAGTGGCTCGGCGACGGGGTGATGTTCTACTTCCGGGCGCCTCCAGCTGGCGTGCTGGCCGCCCTGGAGATGGTGGCGGGGGTCGGGCGTCAGGGCCTGCCACCGGCCCATGTCGGGATCCACGCCGGACCGGTCATCTTCCAGGACGGTGACTACTTCGGCCGGACCGTCAACCTGGCGGCCAGGATCGCCGAGTACGCCCGACCCAGCGAGGTCCTGGTCAGCCAGGAGGTCATCGACGCGGCGGACGGAGCACCGGTGACGTTCACCGACATCGGACCGGTCGAGCTGAAGGGCGTCCCAGGCCCGCTCCGCCTCTACACCGCCCGCCACGCCTGAAAGGCACAGCATCGGGCTGTCACGTTGGATGCCGCGTCGGTCCAGACGGCTCAGACTGGTCAAGGGGGTGCCGGGACCAAGCGGCCACCCGTTCCCAAGCCAGATGCGGCTGGCTGTCGGGTGGCATACCTCTCTGGAGGTTCGGCCTGGTCTCCCCGCCTCGGTCTCCTCCGAAGATCAATCCAGGCAGTACAGGATGGCAGCGGCATGGCCATTGGGTCGCGGCTGGACCTTCACCCCTTCGGCGAACGCTCGAGCGTCCTGTTCGGTCCCGAAGTAGACGGCCACCTTCGCGGTGATGGCGGCCGGAACGCCCAGTCCCCGACGTGCTCCCCGGTCGCAGTCCAGATCGCCGCTTGAGGCTGGATAGCCAAGCGATCGCAGCTGGCGCTCCACCGGAGCAAGCTGTGTCGAGGATGCCGCAACCCAGTACACCCCGAACAACCGGTCGCCCTGCTGGACCTCGCGAATTGGCCTGGGCAGCCTGACCGTCGCCGCAGTCGACGCAGTGGTGGCCGCCACGGTCGTCGTGGTCGGCGCCGCGGTCGTGGCCGCCGTGGTCGTGGGCGCCGAGGCGGCCGGCGCCCCGGAGCGGTCAGCTTGGTCTGCGCACCCCGCCACCGAGGCGGTCAACAGCAGGGCCACGAGCAACCCGACTACCCGGACAGTCCGCACAGCGCGTCGGGCGCGGCTCGACTTGTCCATGGCCCTCCACTGCGGTCGTCGGTGCAGATGGTGAGCTGACTGACTGGACGCCCCAAGACGTTCTCAAACCATGGCTGTGTACGTCGACCCTGTGCCGGAGATCATCAACGGCCGGAACCTGGACGCCCTCGATGAGCTGCTGACCCCCGATGGGGTGGACCACACCTTCGGCAGCCAGAACACCGAGCAGGCCAAGCAGTTCTTCGGGATGGTCCTCCAGGCCTTCCCCGACCTGCACGCCGAGGTCCACGACGTGATCGCCGAGGGGGAGCTGGTGGCCGCCCGGGTGACCTACACCGGCACCCACCAGGGCGAGTTTGTCGGCATCCCCGCGACCGGGAGGAAGACCACCACCAGCGGGGTCGATTTCTTCCGGATGCAGGCACGCCCGCCTGACGGTCGCAGCGAGGGCACGGCCGCCCCGTCCTGGGCAGGCGCCAGCGGTCCGGCGCCGCCGCCGTAGCCTGTTCCACAAGGGCCTAGCACGTCGTGACCGGAGGGCTAGGTTGGAGCCGACCAGTGGTTTCCTCAGGCGCCTTGCATCTGGCCGGCAGCTAGCCGAGCGGGGGTGGCGGCCGGTTGGGGCGGAAGGAGCCACGCCAGAGCCGGCCGTGACCGTGCGGTCGGCCGAGGACCTTGCCGTCCACCACCAATACCACCCCGGTCGGGTTGCCCAGGACCAGATCCAGGCTGCGCCGCGCCGTCCAGCTCCGCCGCTCGCCTGGTGTGCCCACCCCGTCAAAGACCAGCCGGCCGTCCACCCTGCATTGGGTCCACACCCTGGCCTGATAGCGCAGCGTCACCGTGATCGAAGCCGCCCGGTCAGCCGGCGCCTCCTGCATCGTCGCCGCCGGCGGTGGAGGGACCGGGCGGGGGCGATCCATGGTCTGCCACAGCGCCACGGTGGCCCCGACGGCGCCGAGTACCACGAGCAGCACCGCAGCGATCATGACCGCCCGAGGTCGGCGCCGGGTTCTGTGCGGCTCGCGCACTACCTTGGTCTGGTCGGCCGACAGCCGCCGGGTCGGCTCCGCTGGCCGGCCGCTGCCGATCCTGCCGGGCGAGAACCTGTCCGCGGACGCCTGGGCCGCCTGGACGGCGGCCCGCAGCCGGGCGGCCAGCGCCCCCGCCGACGCTGGCCGCCCTTCTGGGTCCTTGGCCAGCGCCGCCTCGCAGGCGGCCGCGATCTCGGCCGGCACCCAGAACACCAGGGACCGCACCGGCCGGGGCGCTGCCTCCAGATGGGCCCGGAGCAGCTGCTCGGCGTTGTCGGCCACGAACGGCGGCCGGCCCGTGAGCGTCTCGTACAACACCACACCCAGCGAGTACAGGTCCCCCGCGGGCGACGCGCGGCCGCCCGTGATCCGCTCGGGCGCGGTGTAGCTGGCCGTGGCCAGCAGCTGCTGACCGGTGGTGGAGTGGGCCTCCCAGGCGGCGGCGATCCCGAAGTCCATCAGCTTCACCCCGCCGCCGGCCGTGAGCATGATGTTGCTCGGCTTGATGTCCCGATGGATGATCCCGGCCCGGTGAGCAACGTCCAGCCCATCGGCCACGGCCGCCGCGATCCGGGCCGCCTCCAGCGGCGGCAGGGCGCCGTCACGGCGCAGCCGGTCGGCCAAGGTGTGGCCTTCCAGTAGTTCAAGGACCAGGAATGGGGCCTCACCGTCGACGAAGTCGTACACCCGGATCACGTTGGGGTGGTCCAGCTTGGCCGTGGCCCGGGCCTCGCGGCGGAAGCGTCGCACCGCCACCCGGTCGCCGGCCAACTCCTCGGCCAGGACCTTGATCGCGACCCGCCGGCCGAGCAGGGTGTCGTCGGCTTCCCAGATCTCGCCCATGCCACCAGCGTCGATCCGTCGCACGGCCCGGTAGCGGCCGTCCTGGCCAAGCGCCTGCTGCATCGTTCCCCTTCCCATCGGGAAGGGTCTTACCGCCGAACGCCCGAGCAATCGCCGATCACGCCCCGACCCCAAGACCGTTGACCGTCGCGATTACCGCCACCAGGCAGGCGGCGATCAAGGCAGGTCACGACCTGCTGGCCCTTGTGAACAGGCTCGTACTCTCAACGTTCCTCGTCGTCCTTTGGCTGGAACGGTTGAGCGCAGACAGCGCACAGGATGACAACCCGGTGGCGGCCGAAACCGTCGAGACCGTGTCGTGGTCGCTGCTGGTCTGTGTCGGCGTCGCCCTGGCTGCTCGCTGAAGCCTTCGCCCCAGGCGTGGCTCAGGCGTGGGGGCCGACCGTCACGGTGCCCACCGTCAGGGTCGGCTTGGCCTCCATGACCGCGCCCACCAGTTCGACCTCATCCTCCAGCTGCCGGCGTTGTGTCGCGGTCAGCTCGCCCAGCGGTTCGACGGTGACGGTGAGCTTGCGACCGGAGCGCCGCTGGTGCCACAGGCCGCCGACCACGCCGTCGACCAGCAGCACCGGGTAGTTGCCGGCCTGGCCGGCCGGGGTGAGCACGCGGGTCGCGGCGGGGCCGGGATACAGCCGCTCCCGAGGCTGACTGGCGACGACGAAGGCGTCGAAGTAGGGCAGCAGGCGGATCCCTCGGTGCGGCTGGGACGGCGTGCTGGTGTCGTCGGCCATCACCCAGGCCGGCGCGCCGTCCAGCTCGACCTGCTCCAGCTGGCCGGCCAGCTCGTCGAACAGCTCGACGGCGCGCTGGGGCGGGATGCTGAGCCATCTGGCGAAGTGCTGGGGCGTGGCCGGGCCGTAGGCGTACAGGTAGCGCCCGACCAGGGCGCGCAGGGCCGTGTCGCCGTGGTCGGGCCGGAAGCCGGGCAGCCAGCGGTGCGGGTTGGTGTAGGTCACCTTGGGGCCCCGGTTCGGCCCGAAGCAGAGCATGCCGCGGTGGGCGGCCGTGCTCGTCAGCTGCCGCCAGCGCGGCCACAGACCCTGGAACGCCTCCATCGTCGGCTCGCCGGCCCACGGGCCGGTACGCTCAATGATTGCCTCGGTCAGCTCGTCGATGGTCAGCTCGGTGTCGGCCAGCGCCTCGCCGATGGCCGCGATGACCTCGTCGGCCTGCTCGGCGCTGAAGCGGACCGGCTCGGGATGGGCCGGCACCGACGACGGCAGGGCCGACAGCGCCCCCGTCCACATCGGCAGGTCGGCGGCCGGCAGCAGGTGCACGGTGCCGCGCGGACCGAACGTCTTGACCAGGGCGCGGTCCTCCCAGAGGGCGCGCTGGACGTCGGCGCGGGTCGCCCCGGCGATGCGCCGCCCAATCGAGAGCTCGGCGGCGCTGAGGACCTGGGCGTGGGCTCCGCACAGCACGCCGGCGACCTCGGCCGGGCCCAGGTCTGACGCCGGTTCGGTCAAGGCGTGGCGGGCCATCCGCCGGGCCGTGACGCCGCTCCAGCTCAGCGGGGCCGGGGTCGTGGACATGGGGGTCACGGACCGCATTCTCCCGGCTCGCCCGACAGCGGTCATGTCGAGGACGGTGGCCTGGCACACGCCCAGACTACCTGACCGTGGAGACCAGAAGATGCGGGTCAGAGTTCATCTTTCCCGGGTCGGCCGGCTAGGTCTTTGTGGCCAGCAGGTTGCCGAGGAACAGGGCGTCCATGTCACTGGCAAGGAAGTCGGCCACGGCTTCGGCCGGGCGGTGGACAATCGGCTCGCCGCGGAGGTTGAAGCTGGTGTTGAGGACCACCGGGACGCCGGTGCGGGCGGCAAAGCGGCTGATCAGCCGGTGATACAGGGGATTCTCGGTGGCCGTGACCGACTGGAGCCGGGCGGTGCCGTCCACATGAGTGACGGCCGGGATCTGGGCCCGTCGGTCGGGCCGCACCGGCTGCACCAGGAGCATGAAGGGGTTTGGGTAGTAGCCCTCGAAGAACTCGGCGCCGTGTTCGTCCAACACGCTGGGGGCGAACGGACGGAACGCCTCCCGGCGCTTGACCCGGGCGTTGACGACGTCCTTGGTCTCGGCGTGGCGGGGGTCGGCCAGGATCGAGCGGGCCCCCAGCGCCCGCGGCCCGACCTCGGCCCGGCCCTGGAACCAGCCCACGATGCGGCCCTCGGCCAGCAGGCGGGCCGCCTCCTCGGCCGGGTCGGTCACCGTCTGGACCGCCAGCCCCTGGCCAGTCAGCACCTCGGCCTGCTCTGGCTCGCTCCACTCAGCCCCGTGGAAGGCGTGGGTCATCGGCTCGCCGCGGGACCGGCCGAGCCGCTGGTGCCAGACCCACAGAGCCGCCCCCAGGGCGTTGCCGGCGTCGGAGGCGGCCGGCTGGATGAAGATCCGCTCGAAGCCGGCCTCCTGCAGCAGCCGGGTGTTCATCACCGAGTTCAGGGCCACCCCGCCGGCCAGGCACAGATTTGGCGAGCCGCTGCCCCGCCGCAGGGCGCGGGCGACGTGCAAGGCCGTCTCCTCCAGCAGGTCCTGCACCGCAAACGCGAGGTCCTGGTGGGTCTCGGTGATGGCCGACTCGGGCACCCGAGGTGGTCCGAACCGCTCCAGGAACTGGCGTGACAGCCAGCCGCCCTCGCGGTGGTAGGCGAACCAGGCCAGGTTGACCCGGAACAGCCCGTCCGGGGTCCGGGAGACCAGGTCGGCAAGCTCGCCGGCAAGCTTGTCGCGGCCATAGGGGGCAAGGCCCATGGTCTTGCCCTCATCGGCGTTGGGCTCGAAGCCCAGATACCAGGTGAGGGCTGAGTACACCTCGCCCAGGGAGTCTGGGTTGCGAACCTGGGCCAGCCGGTGAAGCCGCGACCCGGTGCCGACCTGCAGGGTGGTCGACAGGAAATCCCCACCCCGGTCCAGGGTAAGCACCGCCGCCCGCTCGAATGGGCTGGGGAAGAAGGCGCTGGCGGCATGCGCGTCGTGGTGACCGACGTGCTCGATCCGCCCCCGGTAGCGCCAGCGGGCCCGGAAGGCGGCCTCCTTGCGCAGCAGGTTGCCATCGACATAGGCCTGCACCGCCAGCCGTTTGGGCGCCCGCCGCCGGAGCGCGTCGGCGACCCCGCGGGCCAGGTCGAGCCCGGGCCGGTGCGCGAAGGCGACCACGTCGACCTCGCCGATGCCGATGCCGGCCAGGTTCAGACAGAACCCGATGGCCTGGTCGGGAAAGCGCTTGGTGTGGCGCTCACGGTTGAACCGCTCCTCCTCGGCCAGCGCAACCAGGCGGCCATCCTCCAGCAGGCAGGCCGCGGTGTCGTGACTGAAGGCGTTGATCCCAAGGACGTGCACCTGACCGCTCCCCTCGCTGGCCACGCCTCCCGGCCATCCAGGCCGTCCGCCGGAACGGCTGGTGAATCTACCAGCAATGCCACCACGAACAAGCCCACGCCGGACCCCCAGCATGCCGCGGACCCGGATGATCGTGTGGAACACCGGGTTGCCCTGGGTCGCTGTCAGCTTCACGCTGAATGCCCTCTTGTCTGGTTCGGCCATCGGTGCTACGAAGCGGCAGGTCCCTTGGCCGAGCAGCAGCCTCGGCCTCGACCCGCGGCGACGGCAGGAGGTCGGTCGATGAGCGAGGCAATCGGGCAGCCCAGCGGGGCGGCGTTGCCCCGGCCAATGGGTATCGGGGAGATCCTCAGCACGGCGTTCCAGCTCTACCAGCGGCACTGGCGCACCCTGTTGGCCATCGCCGCCGTGGTCGTGGTGCCGTTCACGCTGCTGCAGTACCTGCTCGGCGACCTGGTCCGCAGCCGAGGCGAGGTGACCAGCAACGGGGTGGTGGTGGAGACCGCAACCTGGGCGGCAGGGATCGCCGGGCTCGTGGCGGCCCTGGCCGGGGTGGTGATGTTCCTGGTGCTGACCGGGGCGATCACCCGGGCGGTGGCGGCCGAGGTGGCCGGCGAAGACCCTGGGGTCGAGCAGAGCTACCGCTTCGGGTTCCACCGGTTCTGGTCGGTCCTGCTGGTCAGCGTGCTGGTCGGGCTGGCCATCATCGGTGGGCTGATCTTGCTCATCATCCCCGGCATCTATATCGGGGTGCGGCTGGCGGTCAGCATCGAGGCGCTGGTCGTTGAGGGCCGGCGGGGTACCGAGGCGATGGGGCGTTCCTGGGGGCTGGTGGGCGGGCACTGGTGGCACGCCTTCGGCACCCTGGTGGTCGCCGGGCTGCTCACCGGGGTGGTGAACGCGGTGATCACCGCCCCGTTCGGCAACACCGGCTGGTTCGTCCAGGCGGTCGCCGCCGCCGTGGCCACGGTGGTCACGCTGCCGTACGGGGTGCTGGTCGGGGTGCTGCTGTATCTGGATCTGCGGGCCCGCAAGGAGAACCTGACCCTGGAGCGGCTGCGGACAGATCTGCAGGCATCAGCCACCTGACCCAGGG
>DASUPQ010000744.1 GCA_036280995.1 Actinomycetota bacterium
AGGAAGTGTCCACCTCCGCCTAGCACCAGCCCGAGCCGACGCAAATCCCGGCGGGGGCATGCCACTCAGGGATTGGATCGTGGCGGTCGTGGTTGGCGGTGGCCTGCAGCCGTGCCGTTGGTGGGTCGAGGGCCATAGTTCACTCCATTCTTGTAGGACTGATGGAGTGGCACGACCCGCGGAAAGGCTGAATAGCACGGCGCTGGGCCGTCGATCTCTGACAAGCGTCTGATGGCCATGCTCGGCCACCCGCGACGGATGAGAAATGGGCTGGTCATCCGGCCGACGTTGGTGCTGCTTGGTGCCGCGAGCCCGCTGATAGGTCTGACGTGGGGGCCTCGGGCACCCCGCACTGTTGCCGCGAGCACGAGACTGAGATTCCCCGGGTAGAGGCTCCTCCGGTGACACCCTGCTGCTGGCGTGCCTGGAGGAGGCGAGGAGATGGAGCGCTGGTCGAGCGCTGCGCCGGCTTGGACGTGCACAAGGGTTCGGTGACCGCCTGCGTGCGGGTGCCCGACGGCCATGGTGGGCGCTACGCCGGGACCCGCCGGTTCGCCACGACCACCGCGGGCCTGATGTGCGGGCCGAGTGGCTGGCCAGCTACCGGGTGACCCGGGTGGGATGGAGTCGACCGAGTGCTACTGGAAGCCGGTCTGGCACCTTCTCGAGGACCAGGTGGAGTGCTGGCTGCTGAACGCGGCCCACATGCACAACGTCCCTGGGCGTAATCCCTACGACGCCGATGCGGCCTGCATCGTCCAGCTGGTCGAGTGCGGCCGGCCAGCCTCCTGCGCGACGACACCTCCGTCAGGCTGGCAGAAACGTACCGTTTGATCCGCTGTGCGTAGCTACGCCCTATGCGGCCGGTAAGCGGACGGCTTGCCGGGACATCCAAGAAGTCGGAAGAACCAGCCGAACCAGGACGATGCACTATGCCAACACCACCCCCTCGGCATCTGGCAAGGCCACGGCGGCCCTGGAGACTGCTGCTGTTCGTCTTCGGGCTCACCACCGCGGTCCTGGCTGCTCTGGTGGCCTCGGCCACCCTGCTGCCCCAGCCCGAACCGCCGCGCCGGGTCCCCGGCGTCGCGCTGCCGACGGTGCCAACCAAGCAAGCCCCGACGTCAGCGTCGACCACCACCACTGCTTTCCGGGAGCCGACCACCACGCCGCCCCCTTCCACCACTCCGAACCCTGGGCGGCGAGCCGTCAGCAGACCGACCACGACCACCGGACCGGCCACGGCCCAGGCGCCGGCCACCGTCGGTGGCACGACAACCACCACGGCACCTTCCGTTGTTGGCGCCACCACCCAGCCCACCGTCACCGCGCCATCGACCACGGCCGGGCCCACCACCACCGCGCCATCGACCACGGCAGTGTCCACGACCACGCTGGTGACCACGACCAGCATCGCACCCACCACCGGGCCGACCACCACCACCACCACCGGACCGACCACGACCGGCGCCGCGCCGACCACGACTGGGCTGGCAACGACCACGACCGGACCAGCGGTCCTGCCCGGCAGCCAACCAGCAAGCGTCTCGGCCGCGGCCGTCGGTGCGTTCCTGCCCATCCTGGCTCTGCTGTACCTGCTGCGCGGGCTGGTTCCACGGGCCGGCGGGACACACGCCAGGCGGCGCCGCGCCAACCACCCCCGCCGCCGCGGCTAATCCCACCCGGCAGCAGGCCGGCACAACCAAGCCTGGGGTCGCCTTCCTTGAGCTCGGTCCACCCCGAGTTCACCCCCTCGGGCGACAGCCGATGGCGGCCCAGGACCAACGCGGTGATGCGCAAGCACGCTGGCGGCTGGCGGAGAAGCCAAGTACTCCAAACGCGGCCATGGCCGTGCACCGCCTCGCCGAGCCAGGCGCAGCGCGTGCCAGCGACCCGAGCGCAAGGCCAGGGCGCAGGGGCTTAACCCCGCCTGGAGGGGACTCCCCGAGCTGGTCGGCCTGCACACGGTGCAGCTGGGCCGCGGCGGCGTCCCGACTTGAATCGCCGTCCGGCGCACTAGGTAGCTGGGTGCCAAAACGACCCAAGCGGGCTATGGCGGGATGCTTGGTCTGGTCTCGATAATCGTCCTGTTCGTCCCAGCACCAGCCGCGGCACCGAGGAACCATCGGTGCCGAGGGCCGTCACCATCGGTGTCGGAGGAACAACCGGTCACCACCGGCCCGGCGCCGCCGCCGGCGTCCGCCGTACGAAAGGGATGCGCCGTGGCAGCCCAATCCAGCCCCAAGGCCGCAACCACCTCTCCCAGCTACCTCCATACCGCCGAGGTGGCCGACATCCTGCATGTCTCACCCAAGACCGTGTCCCGCTGGGCCAAGGAAGGCAAGCTACCCTTCTTGAAGACCCTGGGCGGCCATCGGCGCTACCCCGAAGCCGAGATCCGCGAGCTGGCCGAGGCACTTCGCGAGGAGACGACCGCCTAGCGGTCCCGTTGGTTCGTCAGGGGCGGCAGATCCGGACCGGTCCGCCAAGGCCATGGTTGAAGACTCGGTCTGTTCCTCCACGCCCCTCAGCACCGCTCACGATGCATCGTCGGCCCAGCTACCTGCCTGAGACCCGGGCGAGGGCGTGGAACCCTGACCACCACGACAGGTGTGCCGGCGCAATGGCCGTACCTTGAGCGTGCATCCGTCGAGCCAGACAGGTCAACCACATCACGGTGGACGACCGCGCGTCGGGAGTAGGACAGCCACTGAGTGATCACCCGCTCAAGGGCGGGACTCGCGCCACATGGGCCAGATCTTTGGGCCACCCGGGATCGCGACCTCGCTGGTGACCTCGAAGCCGTGGCGGCCGTATAACGCGAGGTTCCGCTCGCTCGACGACTCCAGGTAGGCAGGCATCCCGTCGGCGTCCACGCGGGCAAGGACGTGGGAGAGCAGGGCCGAGCCCATCCCTCGTCCCTGCGCCGCCGGCTCGGTGCCCAGGATGAACAGGTACCAGTGGGACGGATCGTGGGGATGCCGCGCCTCCATGCGGTCGAGCCCACCCAGGACCGAGGCGGTCCGCAGGCCAAGGAACCGGACCAGGGGAGGCAGCAGCCGCAGCCGCTGCGGGCCGGACAGCTGCCATCGCCCGGGCGGCGGGAGCCAGACCGCGGCCGCCGACCCGTCGGCGGTCATCCAGACCTGGTCGTGGAGGAAGGCCAGCTTGCGGAGGCGGAACTCCATGAAGGCGGGCAGGACGCGGCGGCGGCGCCGCTGGTCCGGGAAGATCCAGGCAATGACCGGGTCGTCCTGGAAGGCTGACGCCAGCGCCTGGGCCAGCCGAGGGGCATCGGCCAGGGTGGCTTTGCGAACCGACGACCCAGTCGCCATGGCCTGCTTTCTTCGCCTGAGACCAACAGGACCTCTGTCAGCTATCGTAGCCGCCACTGGTGGCCGCTCGGGTCTGGGCGTTTTGAACGCATCCCTTCGCCCCCGACGCTCGGTGATGACCTGGGGAAACGCCGCTCCGCACAGCGCTGAGCCCTCGATACCTGATAAGGATGAGGTCTCAGCTAGAGGCCACGCTGTTCGAGTCCAGGCCAGCTGTCGCATATACGGGTCGTTTCTGCGACAGGCCACGCGCCCCAGTCGCCAGGGCCGTTAGCGGTGTCCAGAACCCGTGTCCGAAATCAACGTCACACAACCAGCCCTGTCAGAGGGTTGTGAGACGGTCAGCGGCATGGGACACCTACTCGGCTAACCCTCGTCTCCACCACCGACCAGCAACCCCAGCTCCAGGTCGACACCCTGGAGCGTGCCGGCTGCTATCGGGTGTTCACCGAGACCGCCAGCGGTACCCGCGCCGACCGCCCCGTCCTCGAGCAAGTGCTGGACCCAGCTCCGCCCCGGCGACACCCTCGTCGTGTGGAAACTGGACCGGCTGGGACGGTCGTTGCGGCACCTGGTTGACACCATCACCGGCCTGGCCGATCAAGGGGTCGGGTTCCGCAGCCTCCAGGAAGCAA
>DASUPQ010000745.1 GCA_036280995.1 Actinomycetota bacterium
GGCGGCGCCTCGGCCGGGCTGGCCGTGGCCCTGGGGATCGCCCAGGGCGCGCCTCTGGTGCTGGCCCTGTCCCGGCCGATGGCCGGGTTCTGGCTGTCGCTGGTCGCCGGGATGCTGGTCAGCGAGGCGGCGCGGGCGGGAGGGCCCGGGCCGGTGTGGGCGGAGCCCAGCCTGCTGGCCCACCTGGCCGTCCTCGCCCTGGTCGGGCTGCAGGCCCGGCCCCGGGTCCTGGTCGAGCTGTGGCTGCTGACCCTGCTGGCCGGGGCGATCCTGGTCCAGCGCATGCCCGGGCTGAACGCCTCCCCCGACCTGGCCGAGATGACCACCCTGTCGGCCGTGGTCCTGCTGGCCGCCGGGGCCCTGGCGGCACGCCGCGAGAGCCGGCGGCGGCTGGCCGAGCAGCAGCTTGTCAACGACGCCGAACGGGCCCGGCGGGCCCTGCTCGAGGAGCGCACCCGGATCGCCCGCGAGCTGCACGACGTGGTCGCCCACCACATGTCGGTCATCGCCATCCAGGCCGAGGCCGCGCCCTACCGGGTGCCGGACCCCCCCGAGGAGCTGGCCCGGAGCTTCGCCGCCATCCGCGCCACCGCCACCGAGGGCCTGCGGGAGCTGCGGCGGGTGGTCGGGGTGCTGCGGGCCGACGAGGCCGCCGAGGACCACGGGCCGCAGCCCACCCTGGAGCGGCTGGACGAGCTCGTCGCCAACGTGGAAGCCGCCGGCCTGACGGCCACGGTGGAGGTCACGGGCACGCCGGGGCCGCTGCCGGCCGGGGTGGAGCTGTCCGCCTACCGGATCGTGCAGGAGGCGCTCAGCAACGCCGTGCGCCACGCACCCGGCTCCTCCGTGCGGGTGGCGCTCGATCACCGGCCGGGCGGGCTGGTGCTGCGGGTCGTCAACGGCCCGGCCCGGTCCCAGCCCGTTCCCCCCTCCCGCGGGTCCGGACATGGGGTGCCGGGCATGCGGGAACGGGCGGCCATGCTCGGGGGCGAGCTGACCGCCGAGCCCCGGCCCGACGGCGGCTGGGCGGTGACCTCGGTGCTGCCGCTGCCCGACGGTGCCGGCACATGAGCGTCCGGGTGCTGATCGCCGACGACCAGGCCATGGTCCGCGAGGGGTTCTCGGTGCTGCTCGGCGCCCAGCCCGGCATCGAGGTCGTCGGCGAGGCGGTCAACGGCCAGGACGCGGTCGACAAGGCCGCCGAGCTCCGGCCCGACGTCGTCCTCATGGACGTGCGCATGCCGGTGCTGAACGGGCTGGAGGCGACCCGGCTGCTCGCCGCCGGCGGGCCCAAGGTGCTGGTGGTGACCACCTTCGATCTGGACGAGTACGTCTATGAGGCGCTGCGCGCCGGGGCCAGCGGGTTCGTGCTCAAGGACGCCTCCGCCCAGGCCCTGGCCGAGGCGGTGCGGGTGGTGGCGGCCGGTGACGCCATGCTGTCGCCGTCGGTGACGCGCCGGCTGCTGGGGGCCTTCGCCCGGCTCGGCGCACCCCGGCCGCCGGACCGGGAGCAGGTCGAGCAGCTCACCGAGCGCGAGACGGAGGTGCTGACGCTGGTCGCCCGGGGACGCTCGAACGCCGAGATCGCCCGGGACCTGGTGGTCGCCGAGCAGACGGTGAAGACCCACATGGGCCGCGTCCTGACCAAGCTGGGCCTGCGGGACCGGACCCAGGCCGCCATCTTCGCCTACGAGACCGGGCTGGTGCGTCCGGGAGGATGACCTGATGGAGCTGCCATGGCTTGAGGCCGGACTGGTGCTGCTGCTGGTGGTGGTCAACGCCGGCTTCGCGGGCAGCGAGGTCGCCCTGATCTCGCTGCGTGAGGGCCAGCTGCGGCGCCTGGAGCAGGAAGGCGGCCAGGGCCGCCTGGTGGCCAGGCTGGCCCGCGACCCCAACCAGTTCCTGTCCACCATCCAGATCGGCATCACCCTGGCCGGGTTCCTGGCCTCGGCGGCCGCGGCCGTGTCCCTGGCCCAGCCGCTCCTGCCGCTGCTCGAGTTCCTCGGCCGGGCGGCCGAGCCGGTGGCCGTGCTCCTGATCACCGTCGTCCTCACCTACCTGACCCTGGTCGTCGGCGAGCTCGCCCCCAAGCGCATCGCCCTCCAGCGCCCGGAGCGGTGGGCCCGGCGGGCGGCCCGGCCCCTGGCGGTGGTCTCCACGGTGACCCGTCCGGCCGTCTGGCTCCTGTCGAAGTCGACCGACCTGCTGGTCCGCCTCGCGGGGGCCGACCCGGGCCGGCAGCGCGAGGAGATGACCGAGGAGGAGGTCCGCGACATGATCGTCACCGGCGGCGTGTTCCGGCCCGAGCAGCGCCGGCTGCTGTCCGAGGCGATCGAGATCGGCGAGCGGCGCCTGAGCGACGTCCTGGTGCCCCGCCGGGACGTCGTGGCCATCCCGGCCGAGGCCACGGTCCAGGAGGCGATCCAGACGCTGCTCGAGACCACCCACGGGCGGGCCCCGGTCTACCGCGGCGACCTCGACGAGGTGCTCGGCCTGGTCACCCTCCAGGAGCTGATCGGCGCCGAGGCCGCCGTGGCCGACTGCGTCCGGCCCGTGCTCGCCCTGCCCGAGTCGATGGGCGTGCTCGACGCCCTGCGGCGCCTCCAGGCCGAGCGCGGGCAGCTGGCCATCGTGCTCAACGAGTACGGCGGCACCGAGGGGATCGTCACCGTCGAGGACCTGCTCGAGGAGCTGGTCGGGGAGATCTACGACGAGTTCGACCCCGACTCCCATGGCATCCACCGCCAACCCGACGGCTCGTTCATCCTGCCCGGGTCGTTCCCCGTCCACGACCTCCCCGACCTGGACGTCTCCCTGCCCGAGGGCGACTACGCCACCGTCGCCGGACTGATCCTGGAGCGGCTGGGACGCATACCGGTCGCGGGCGACACCGTCCAGGTCGACCGCTGGCGGCTGGAGGTGCTCGCCATGGACCGCAACGCCATCGGCCGGGTGCGTCTGACCCCCGCTGGCCACCCCCCACCGGGCAGCTCACCCTGATTGACGTGCGGGGCGGCGCAGGTACAGGACCGCCGGCTCGGAGCCGGCCAACGGAGCCGTGAAGCCGAGGTCCTGGTCGCGCTCGACCGTCACCTCGTCCGCACCCATGGTCTGGCGGCTGTCGACGCCGAACCACTCGACCGTGTAGGTGCCGGCGGCAAGCCGCACGGTGAACGGGTCGGCCGTCGCGCCCGGCTGGAGGACGAGGTACTCCTCGCCGGGGTTGGCCAGGGCGTACCCGGTCGAGCTGAGCTCGCCGCGCGGCTGCATCTCGATCAGGCTCATCCGCTCGGCGAAGCGCCGGGTGTCGCCCATGGCGTAGCGGGCGGGCTCGAAGGCCGCATACGACATGGGGCCACCCGCGGCCGGGTCGGTCGGGTTGACGCCGCCCATGATCCCGAAGTCCATCAGGATCGGATGGTGGCCGCGCAGGAACGACCTCCAGGCCCAGAGCGCGTCGCCGCGGCCGGGGGCGTAGTGGTCGCTGTCAGAGATCACGACCTTGCCGCCGTCGGCGGCGGGCGGGTCCTCCAGCCACCGGGACTGCGGGGAGCCGGGCGCCATCGGGTGCCCGCCGTCGTTGAAGATCTCGTCGTCGTAGCCGGGCGAGATCCACTCGGCCCGGCTGGCCAGCAGCGGGTCGTTGACCCTGGTCTGTTCCGGGACGGGGTACTGCATGGTCATCCCCATCGGATGGGCGTCATAGCCCATCTCGGCCTCGTGCCGCTTCACGACGTCGATCACCCAGTACTGCCAGGCCGTGGAGTCGCCCCACTCGGGCGTGTCCGCCAGGCCCAGCATCTCGACGAAGGCCGGGTCGGCCTTGCCGCCGCCCGAGGACTCGTTGGCCACTTCCCACAGCAGGTTGGGCAGGTCGTGGAGGGTGTCGACCACCTTGCCGACGTAGGCCTCCTGGAGCTGCTGGACCCGCGGGTCCAGGGGCAGGACCTGGTAGTCGACGATCGAGTCGATCCCGACCCCGTTGACGTTGTTGGCGGCGTGGAACGGGTGCCCTTCGACATGGTCGGGCGCCGGGCTGAGGTGCAGGGCCCAGCCGTCGAACAACATCACCGCGACGTAGATCCCTCGCCTGCCCGCGGCGACGACGCGGTCGCGGAGCCGGTCGAAGAACGCCTCGTCGAACCGGTCCAGGTCGAACTTCGGCTTGCCGTCCTTGGCGGCACCAGGGCCGGTCCGCGCCCAGGGCTGTGGGGTCATGCACAGGTGGAAGTCGCCGCCGGCGGCCTGGGACTTGAACTGCTCCCAGCGCCAGAGCCGGATGAAGTTATGGCCGTGCTCGGCCAGGAAGCCGAGGTAGGCGTCGTAGTCGAACTGCTCCGGGGTCTCGGCGCAGACCGCACCGGGACCCATCCCGTCGTGCAGGTTGTTCCAGATGTGGGAGCCGGTGAGGTAGACCGCCTTCTGGCCGGATGCACTGGTGAAGTAGCGTGGGTTGGCCGCCGAGACCGTCAGGGGCCCGGCGACGGTGACCTGCCCGGACGAGTGCGCTTCGCTGGTGGTCATGACCTGTTCCTCCCGCGTGCGGGACTTCCTCGGGTGCCTGTCCAGCGTGGAAGACTGACCCTTCGGCGCGGGCGAAACATCGACCAGGTGGCCAGGTTCGCGGCCGGCAGGTGGCCGATGCGGGCACACTGAGGAGGCCATGTCTGACGCAACCGCACCGCCGGGCGCGGCCACCGAGGCATCGGTCCTCCTCGATCCCGGCGACCGGGCCGCCGGCGCGGCCGCGCACACGTTGCCGGTCCACCTCACCAGCTTTGTCGGGCGGCGGGCCGAGCTGGCCGCCGTGGCGGCCCTGCTGCGTGGGAGGCGGCTGGTGACGCTCACCGGCGTCGGTGGCTCGGGCAAGACCCGGCTCGCCGCTCGGCTCGCCGCCGACCAGGCTGAGCGGTGGCCGGACGGCGTGTGGTGGGTCGAGCTCGAGGCGGTCACCGATCCCGCCCAGGTCGCCGAGGTCGCCGCGGCGACGATCGGGGTGCTGGTTGAGCCCGTGCAGGGCTCGCTGCGGTCGTTGGCGGTGCAGCTCCGGGACCGCCGCATGCTTGTCTGCCTGGACAACTGCGAGCAGGTCCTGGAGGGCGCGGCGGAGGTGGCGGAGGCGCTCCTGCGCTCCGGCGCCAAGGTGACGGTCCTGACCACCAGCCGGGAGCCGCTCGGCGTGGCCGGGGAGACGGTGTGGCAGGTGCCCGCGCTCAGCGAGGACGACGCCCTCGCCCTGTTCCTGGAGCGCGCCAGCCTCGTCCGCCCGGGGTTCACGCTGGATGCGTCGGGCGAGGCCGCGGTCAGGACGATGTGCCGGCGCCTGGACGGCATCCCGCTCGCGCTCGAGCTGGCCGTCGCCTGGTTGCGGACGCTCACCCCGCGGCAGATCGTGGCCGGGCTCGACGACCGGTTCGCCCTGCTGGTCCGGGGTCCTCGCGGTGCCGTCCCCCGCCACCAGACCCTCGCGGCGTCGATCGAGTGGAGCCACGCGCTGCTGGCCGAGACCGACCGGATCGTCCTGCGCCGGCTGGCCGTGTTCGCCGGCGGGTTCGGCCTGGAGGCGGCGCGGGCGGTCGCTGTCGGCGGCGCCGTCGCCCGTGACGACGTGCTGGACGCCCTGGCCCGCCTGGTGGACAAGTCGCTCGTCGTCGCCGAGGAGCGCGACGGCGAAGCGCGCTACCGGCTCCTGGAGACGATCCGCCAGTATGCCGCCGACCGGCTGGGCGAAGCCGGCGAGGCCGCGGCGACCCGGGATCGTCACCTCGCCTGGTTCCTGGCCTTCGCCGAGGCCATCGAACCCGAGCTCCGGCGCGACCTGGCCGCCTGGCGGACCCGGCTCGAGCGGGAGCACGACAACCTCCGCGCGGCCCTGGACTGGGGGCTGGCGGCACCCGACCCGGAACGCGGTCGCCGGCTGGCGGCTGGGCTGCCGTGGCTGTGGCACCTGCACCGGCACGGCCGCGAGGGCCTCGAGTACCTGCGGCGGGCCATCGAGCGGGCGCCGGACGACCGGTCAACGCTCCAGGCGCGCCTGCTGACCGGCATCGCCCTGGTCGCCGACACGGCAAGCCCGCTCGGCCTGGAGTTCGACGCGGCGCAACGGGCCCTGGCGATCGCCACCGAGCAGGGCGATGAGCGACTCCGCGCGCTCTGCCTCACGCTGTCGGCCGTCGGGCGGTTCTACACCGACTTCGAGGCCGCCTGGGCGCTCACCGTCGACGCCCTCGGCGCCGCCGAGGCCGCCGGCGACTCCTTCGTCGCGGACGCCGCGCGAGCCCTCCAGGGGATCATCCTCCACCTCCGGGATCGCCACCAGGAGGCCGAGCCGCTCCTGGAATCCGCCGCCCAAGGGCTCCTGCGCCGGCACCCCGGGATCGCCGCGACCGTCCTCGCCTTCCAGGCCGGCGGCGCGCTCTGCACGGGCCGGGTCGACCTGGCCCGGGACCTCGCCGAACGTGCGGTCGGCGTCGCCGAGCCGCTCGGGGACTACCTCAGGGTCGGCAGCACCCGGAGTGCGCTCGCGATCGTCCATGGTCTCGCCGGCGACGTCGACGGCGGCCTGCGGCTGATGCGGCCGGTCGTGCGGCTGCTCGAGGACGCCGGGACCGACGTGTTCGTGCCCGGGATGGCTCGGGCCATGGGACTCCTGCAGCTGTGGCGGGACGACCCGGAGGCGGCGGCGAGCTGGTTCGGGCGGGAGGCACGTTCGACCGACCGCGGCACCGAGACATGGCTGGTGGCGCAGTCGCTGCCCGGGCTCGGCGCCGCCCTGCTCACCCTCGGCCGCCTCGACCAGGCCCGCGATGTGCTCGACCGGGCCGTCGCCGTGGCCCGCCGGCTGGACATGCCGTGCGTCCTGGCCGACGCCCTCGAGCAGCAGGGGCACCTGGCGGCCGCCGCCGACGACGCGGACCGCGCGATCGACCTCCACCACCAGGCCCTGGCCGTGCGGGTCGAGCGCGGGTTGCGCACCTTCTCCGTCGACAGCCTCGAGGCGCTGGCCACGCTCGCCGCTCGCGCCGAGCCGGCGCCCGAGGCCGTCCGGTTCCTGGCCGCCAGCGACCAGGCGCGCGCCTCCATGGGCTACCCGCGCGACCCCGCCCGTCGGCGGGCCAACCAGGCGACGGTCGCGGGCCTGCGGGCCGCCCTGGGCGACCGCCAGTTCGGGCAGGCGTGGGCCGAGGGCGCGGGCCTGACCCTCGACCAGGCGGTCACCTACGTTCGCCGGAGCCGCGGCGCGCGCCGCCGGCCGGCCACTGGCTGGGCCAGCCTCACCCCAACCGAGCTCGACGTTGTCCGGCTGGTGGTCGATGGGCTCAGCAACCCGGAGATCGGCAGCCATCTCTTCATGAGCCGGGGAACGGTCAAGACGCACCTGTCACACGTCTACGCCAAGCTCGGGGTCGCCAACCGGACGGAGCTTGCCACGCTCGCCGCCCCCCGTCTGGCCAAGGCCGGCACGTCCCGAGGGCCTGCCTGAGCTCCCCAGCTCGGGGGCTATGTGAGCAGCGTCTGATCACCCACTCGGTTGGACGGTCTCGGCGGCCGCCCAGCAAAGACAGAACGGGTGGCCGGCCGGGTCCGCGTAGACCTGGAAGACCTCGGCCGCCTCGGGGTCCTGGGCCGGCTGGAGGAGCCGCGCACCCAGCGAGATCGCCTTCTCGTGCGCGGCCTCGAGGTCGTCGACCCACAGGTCCAGGTGGAGCTGCTGCTGCGGTGTCCCGTCCGGCCAGTCGGGGGGAACGTGGTTCGGGGCGAGCTGGACGCCGAGCCGCCACTCGCCGTCGACCAGCACGCTGTGCCAGTCGTCGTCGGCGTCGACCGTGCCCCCCAGCAGCGCGGCCCAGAAGCTGCTCTCGGCGGCGAGGTCGGCGGCGTCGAACACGACGATCTGCCGCTTGATCTTCATGCGGCCATCCTTTCACAGCGCGCCGACGGTACAGGTCGGAGAGCCATCCTGATGGGATGATGCGGGCTCTCCGGGGCGGCGGCATGCTGCTCCTGCCGTTGCAGGAGACGAAGGGGGAGCAATGCCCGGTCCGGCGCCCGACCTCGACCCCATGGCCGTGCTCCGGAGCCGGGGCTATGTAGGGCTGCTGGTGCTGGCGGCGGTCATCGGGGTGCCGATCTCGGCGGCCGCGTACGGCTTCCTCGCCCTGCTCACCGGCCTCCAGGAGTGGGTCTTCACCGACCTTCCCGAGGCGCTGGGCTTCGAGCGCGCGCCGCTGTGGTGGCCGCTGCCGCCGCTCGCCCTGGCCGGGCTGCTGGTCGGGCTGACCATCCGCTCCCTGCCCGGGCGGGGCGGCCATTCGCCGGCCGACGGGTTGGTGGCCACCGGGGCGCCGTCGCCCGCCGAGCTCCCCGGCGTCGTCCTGGCGGCCCTGGCCAGCCTCAGCCTGGGCGTGGTGCTGGGGCCCGAGGCGCCGCTGATCGCCCTCGGGGGCGGGCTGGCCGCCCTCGCCGTCCGCCTGGCCAGGCGCCCGGCCCCACCCCAGGTCACGTCGGTGGTGGCCGCCGCGGGCAGCTTCGCCGCCATCAGCACCCTGCTGGGGTCGCCCCTGCTGGGGGCGTTCCTGCTGATGGAGGCGTCGGGGCTCGGCGGGCCGACGCTGGGGCTGGTGCTGGTCCCGGGCCTGGTGGCCGCCGGGCTCGGGTCGCTGATCTTCGTCGGCCTTGGCAACCTGACGGGGCTGGGCACCTTCTCGCTGTCCCTCCCGGACCTGCCGCCGTTCACCCAGCCCAACCTGCCCAGCTTCCTGTGGGCGCTGGCCATCGGCCTGCTGGCGGCCGTGCTGGGCACCGCGATCCGCCGGCTGGCCCTCCTGCTCCGGCCCCACGTCGAGCGGCGGCTGCTCCTGGCCACCCCGCTGGTGGGCCTGGCCGTCGGCGCCCTGGCGATGGTCTACGCCGAGGTGAGCGGCCACAGCTTCTCCGACGTGCTGTTCTCGGGCCAGGACGCGATGGGCCCGCTGATCAGCCAGAGCGCCGGCTACTCGGTGGGTGCGCTGCTGCTGCTGGTGGCCTGCAAGGGGCTGGCCTACGGCGCGTCGATGAGCGGCTTCCGGGGCGGGCCGGTGTTCCCGGCGATGTTCCTGGGCGCGGCCGGCGGCATCGCCCTGTCCCATCTTCCCGGGTTGCCGCTGGTCGCCGGGGTCGCCATGGGCATCGGGGCCATGAGCGTGGTCATGCTCCGGCTGCCGCTGACCTCGGTCCTGCTGGCCACGCTGCTGCTGGCCTCGGACGCGCTCGCCGTGATGCCGCTGGTGATCGTGGCCGTCACCGTGGCCTATGTGGCCTCGGCCAGGCTCGCCCCGACCCCCGCCGGCGACCCGTCGGCCGCCTCTCCGGCGGCGCGTGACAGGGCGACCAGGTGAGGCTTGGGGCGGTCGTCGACGGTCAGGCGGAACACGTCGGGGCGGTTGTAGTGGCCGACGGGGTCGAACAGGCGCCGGCGGGCCCGGGCCGCGTCCAGGTCGAGGGTGGCGTGGAGGATGCCCTCCTCGCGGACCAGCGGCCCGGCGAGCACGGTGCCGGCGGGGTCGACGATCACCGAGTAGCCGTCCAGCATCCAGTCGCCGTGCGGCTCGACCCCGCGCCACAGCCGGTCCCGGTCGGGCACGCTGGCCGGCACCTCGGAGAACCGGGCCGCCGGGGCGACCCCGATGACGTGGCAGACGCCCTCGCGGGCGATGTGGCGCATGGTGGCCACCCAGGGCTCGTGGGTGGCCAGGGTGGGCGCGACCCAGATGTCGACCCCCTGGGCGTAGAGGGCGAAGCGGGCCAGGGGCATGTAGTTCTCCCAGCAGATCAGCCCGCCCACCCGGCCCACCGCGGTCTGGTGGACAGCCAGGTCGGAGCCGTCCCCCATGCCCCAGACCAGCCGCTCGGCGTGGGTCGGGACCAGCTTGCGGTGCTTGCCCAGCAGCCGGCCGCCGTCGTCGAAGTACAGGACCGTGTTGTAGACGGTGCCGCCGTGCTCCTCGCGCTCGTCCACCCCCATGACCAGGTGGACGCCGGCGTCGCGGGCGGCCGCGCCCAGCCGCTCGGTCACCGGGCCGGGC
>DASUPQ010000746.1 GCA_036280995.1 Actinomycetota bacterium
GGCCGAGGCCTCGGCCCGCGCCGGCAGCACCAGCTTGGAGGTCGGCGACATCAGCAGGAAGACCAGGGCGAACACGACCGGGGCGGGGGCCAGGTAGCGCAGCCACAGCCGCACCCATCCCTGCCTGGCGTACAGCACCGCGGCGCCGGCGCCGGCGGCCACGGCGATGGCCACCAGCAGCGGCCCGCGCAGGTCGGTGAGCTTCTTGGCCACCTGGATGGCCAGCAGGGCGAACAGCCCGAACACGGCGGCCAGGTGCAGGAAGCGCCGCACCTGCTCGCTGACCAGCCCGACGACGACCTCGGCGGCCCAGATGAGCAGGGCCGGCAGCAGGATCACGCCGAGGACCAGGACCAGGATGTCGAGGCGGTCGGCCCGGCGGAACAGGAAGAAGTCCGGGCTCTTGCCGGTGACGTCGAGCAGCGGCTGGGCGATGGCGAAGCCGCTGAGCACGAACAGCTCGACCAGCGCCCACAGGTGCAGCCGGTCCCGCCACCCGCGCCACCGACCCGCTGCCGGCGGGGCCGTTGTCGTCTCGTCGATGTCGCTCGCCACCCGCGTCCTCTCTAGCTCACGGTGAGCGGTCGCAGCCGCACCCGCCCGCCCGAGTCGTCGATCACGAACAGCTCCAGCCGGTTGTCGCCCTTCTTGAACAAGGTGTCCAGGGCCATGGCAGAGAACTTGTCCGGCGGCCCCTTGGGCTGGCTGCCCTGGGCGTCCCGCACCTCCCGGAACGTCTCCGACACCCCGGCGATCACGCCGTTGACGGCCACCGCCACCGCCGGCCGGTCCGGCACGCCCGCGGCCAGGTCGACCTGCCCGCTGACCTGGGCCGGGACCAGGCCGCCGTCCGGGTCGACCTTGCCGTACTCGGCCAGCTTCTCGACCTTGGCGCTGCCCGCGCTCTGCTGCTCGACCCCGACCTGGCCTACGCGCTGGCCGACCAGGTCGCCGTGGGGGCCGAACTGGAACCAGCCCTTGTAGCCGTTGCCGGCCTCGACCATCTCGTCGGTGACGCCGCGGAGCGCCTTGGCCATGTTCTCCGGGCCGGGGAACGTCTGGCGCTCGCCCGGTTTGGAGAAGAACCACTTCTCGGTGCGGGTCCGCGGCTCCTCGGGGCCGGCCTGGGAGACGCCGTCCGTCTCCCACGGCACCTTGATGCCGAGCAGGTCGGCGACGGTCGGGACCAGGTCGACATGCTCCCAGTTGCGCTCGTTGGCCTGGCCCTCGGTCTGGCCGGGCGACTTGATGAACAGCGGCACCCACAGGACCTGGTCGACGTTGCCCTCGGTGGCCACGCGCCGGCCGTACTCGCTGGGCTTGAAGCTCATGCCGTGGTCGGCGGTGACCACGAACAGGGTGTCGTCGTACATGCCCTGCTCCTGCAGCCGCCGCATCACCTGGCCGATCAGCCGGTCGGTCTCGCCGGTCTGCATCAGGTGGCGCTGGCGCGACAGCTGGGGCGGCCAGGGCTCGGAGGTCCAGCCGTTGGCGTTGCGGCCGTCGCCCCGGTCGGTGTACTTGCGCCCCTCGGGCAGGTAGTGCCAGGGCTGGTGGGGGAGCAGCAGGTGCAGGAAGTAGAAGGTCGGCTTGTCGGAGGCCTCGATCGACTTCACGAAGTTGTAGTACTGGCGCGGCTCGTTGCCCTCCGCGATCTCCTCCAGGATCGGCGACTGGGCGCCGTCGCCCGGGGCTGCGGCCGGCGTGCGCTCGGCCTCCGGGTCGGCGGTCAGCCAGGCCCCGGTCGGGTTCTCGTCGACGTCGCGCGGCCACACGATCCGCTTGAAGACCCGGGCCGAGTCGCGCAGGGTCGTCTTCAGGCCGGCCCCGGACGGGGCCGAGTCCCTGGTCGCCTTGCACACCTCGGCCGGGCAGAGCTGGGTGACGACCTGGAACTGCTCGACGTCATAGGACTTGCCGAGCAGGGTGAACAGGTTGTCGGGGTACTGGGCGGCCGTCGGCGAGGCCTCCTCCTGGGCCTTGGTCGGGTAGCGCCCCGTCAGCATCGACGGCACGGCCCAGTTGGTCAGGCCCGACACCGCGGTGGCGTTGCGGTACCAGGTGGACTGGCCGGCCAGCTTGGCGAAGTTCGGGTAGAGGCGGGCGTCGATCTGCCCCCTGGAGTCCAGCAGCGAGGTCACCGGGAACTCGTCCAGGAGGATCATCACCACCGGGTGCTCCGGGTTGATCCTCACCCCGGGCGAGTTGGCGTCCACGGCGCCCTCGGGCTGGGGCAGCACCAGCTTGGACACCGGCGAGACGAGCAGGAACAGCAGGGCGAAGGCCAGCGGCGCCGGGGCCAGGTAGCGCAGCCACAGCTTGAAGCCGTCCCAGTTGGCGTAGAGCAGCCCGCCGGCCACCCCGCCGGCCACGCCGATGGCGATCAGCCCGGGCCCGCGGACCGAGGTCAGGTTCTTGCCGACCTCCAGGGCGAGCACGGCCAGCAGCCCGCCGACCATCAGCACGTGCACGATGCGGCGGGCCCGCTCCCCGGCCAGCCCGACGACCTGCTCGGCCAGCCACAGGCCGAGGGCCGGGAGCAGGGTCACGGCCAGGACCAGGATCAGGATCTCGGCCCGGCCGGCCCGCCGGAAGATGAAGAAGTCGGGGGCCTTGCCGAGCACGTCCAGGGTCGGCTGGGCGACCACGAACCCGACCAGGGCGAACAGCTCGAAGAAGGCCCAGAGCCGCTCGCGGCGGGCGACGGGCCGCCCTTCCTGCTCCATGGGGTGCGGCTAGGCCTTGTCGCTCTGGCGGTTGCGGAACGGGCCGGTCAGCCGGCGCCAGCCGAGCTTGAAGAACACCGCCGCTCCGGCGGCGCCGGCGACGATCGCCTGCACGATCAGGCTGCCCGAGGCGGCATCGAGGTAGGCCAGGTCCATCGCGTTCGAACTCCTTGCGCAAGCGGGCGCATCCCAGGCGGGAGCGGCACGGTCGGGGGATTCCGTGGACCCACTGACGGGATGTCACGGTCAAGCAGAGGACGATATCACGAGAAAACCAGGTGTGCGCCGCCCGCGTTTCCAGTACAACGGAGCGATGGACATCGACATCCGGCCCATCACGCCCGAGCAGGGCGACGAGTTCAGCGCCGTCATGGCCGCCGCCTTCGGGGAGTCCTTCTCCGAGGAGGAGCTGGCCGACCACGACCGCTGGTTCGAGTACGACCGCAGCATCGGCGCCTTCGACGGCGACCGGCTCGTCGGCACCGGCGGCGCCTACTCGATGGACATGACCCTGCCCGGGCTCACCACCATCCCGATCGGCGGCCTGACCGCCATCTCGGTGCTCCCGACCCACCGGCGGCGGGGCATCCTGCGGGCGATGATCGCCTACCACTTCCAGGAGGTCGAGGGGCGGGGCGAGCTGGTCTCGGGCCTTGGGGCGTCCGAGTCGCTGCTCTACGGGCGCTACGGCTACGGCCTGGCCACCACCTCCGCCGACTACGAGATCGACCCTCGGCGCGGGCAGTTCCTGCGCCCGTTCGCCGGCCGGGGGCGGCTGCGCCTGCTCGGGCCGGAGGAGACGGCCAAGGTCGTGCCGGCCCTCTACGACCGCTACCGGCGGGGCCAGCCGGGCGAGCTGTCCCGTCCCCAGGCGTGGTGGGACACCTACGCCCGCGACCCGGAGTGGACCCGGCGCGGGGCCAGCCGCCACTACGACGTGGTCCACGAGTCGGAACCGGGCCGGGTCGACGGCTGGCTCGGCTACCGGGTCGAGAGCCGCTGGCCCGACGGCATGGCCGCCAACATCATCAAGGTGGGCAGCCTGATCGGGCTCACCCCGGAGGCCGAGGGCGCCCTGTGGCGCTACCTCCTCGACCTGGACCTGGCCGGCACCGTGAAGCTGTTCGACCGGCCGCTCGACGACCCGGCCCGCTGGCGGCTGGCCGACCCGCGGCGGCTGCGGGTCACCCACGTGGGCGACCAGCTCTGGCTGCGGCTGCTCGACCTGCCGGGCGCGCTCGCCGCCCGCCGCTACGCGGTCTCCGGGTCGCTGGTGCTCGAGGTCACCGACACCCTGCGCCCCCGCAACCAGGGCCGCTTCCGGCTGGAGGGCGGCCCCGACGGCGCAGCCTGCGTCCCGGTCTCGGCCGACCCCGACCTGGCCCTGGACGTCGCCGACCTCGGCGCCGCCTACCTCGGCGGGGCCAGCCTGGCCTCCCTGGCCCGGGCCGAGCGGGTGGCCGAGCTCACCCCCGGGGCCCTGCTCCAGGCCGACCGCATGTTCGCCTCGGACCCCCCGCCCATCTCCACCACGCACTTCTAGCCGGCGTCGGGCCTTCCCGGGCAGAGGTCCGGGCCCCCGGCCGACCGCTACAGCGCAGCCGCTACGGCCTGGAGACGCCGACGGCCGGTGCTGCAACGGCTTGCAACTGCATTGCTAGACTGTGGCCATGGGAAGCAGCGGCAACGGCACCGGGGACGCTGTCGAGCTCCTTCGCGGGCAGGGCATGCGGATGACCCCGCAGCGGCTGGCCATCGTCGACGAGATCATGTCGACCTCCGGCTACGTCATCCCGGTGGCGGTCATCGAGCGGGTGCAGGCCAGGGTCCCGGGGGTCAGCCCCTCGACCGTGTACCGGACCCTGGAGCGGCTCGAGCAGGTCGGCGTCCTCACCCACGTCCACCTCGAGACCGGGGTCGGCTACCACCGCCTGGAGGAGGTCCAGCACGCCCACCTGACCTGCTCGCGGTGCGGCGCGGATCTCGAATTGCCCCGCTCCTCTCTTCGCAGCCTGGAGCGGCTGATCGAGCGCGACCACGGGTTCCGGCCCGACTTCACTCACCACGCCATCGCCGGGGTCTGCGCCGCCTGCCACCAGGCGGACGGGCCGTCGCGCTGAGCCGGGGCCGTCCTCAGCAGCGGGCCTGGCACTCGGGGACCTCGCGGCCGGCCTCGGCCCTGGCCGCCTCGACCGCCCGGACGGGGGAGAGGTTGCCCCCGGCCCGCCAGGAGTCGAGGTAGCGGGCGGGCGGGACCATCCCCCGGCGCACCCACCAGATGCCCGGCCGGGTCGGCCACGAGAGCCCGAAGTGCAGGTGCACGGGGGTGACCCTGGCCGACCCGGAGTTGCCGATGCGGCCGAGGGGCTGGCCGGCCCGCACCCGCACCCCGGGGGCGATCCCGGGGGCGATCGCCTGCAGGTGGGAGCCGTAGTAGCGGACGCCGTCGACGCCGACCAGCGAGACCGAGCGCCCGCCGCGGGCGGCCCCCCGGTCGCTGGCCGGGCTCCAGGTGTCGGTCCGCGCCACCTCGTCGACCCGGCCGTCAACGGGGGCGACGAAGACGCAGCCCCGCTCCGTGAAGATGTCGGCCGCCGGGTAGTCGTGGTGGAGGTTGCCGTAGCGGGCCTGGCAGCCGGCCACCGGGAAGCGGTAGCGGACGGCCGCCGCCCGGGTGGTCGTGGTCGGCTCGGCCGGCTCCGAGGCCGGCGGGGCGGTGGTCGTCGGGCCCGCGGTCGACGCGACCGACGGGGCCGTGGCGGCGGCA
Source organism: Actinomycetota bacterium (assembly GCA_036280995.1). Classification (NCBI taxonomy): domain Bacteria; kingdom Bacillati; phylum Actinomycetota; species Actinomycetota bacterium. The sequence goes on from DASUPQ010000746.1 coordinate 5,494, forward strand.
CCGCCCGCCTGCGGGTCGCCGCCCCCCGAGCACCCGCCCGCGACCAGGACGGCCAGCAGGACCCAGACGATCGTCGCGGTCATGCGGGCCCTGCCGCTGTGGCGGTTCATGGCGTTCCCCCTGTCGCGGCGATGCTACCGGCCGGGGCGGCTCCGGTCAGTGATGGGGCGGCACCGTCCGGACGCTGGGCGGGGTGGCGGGGCCAGCCGGGTGGGGTCGGCCTGGCCGCCGCCAACGCCATTGCGCTTGTCGGGGGTCCCTCGTACAGTTGCAAACTGGCTATAGATGCAACCCGGTCGCAACTGTGCCGGTCGGACGAGGAGGCCACGTGCACATACCCGACGGCTTCATCAACGCCCCCACGTCGCTGGCCACCGGGGCGGTGGCCGTCGGCGGGATCGGGGTCAGCCTGCGCCGGGCCGCCCAGACGCTCCAGGAGCGGCAGGCCCCCCTGGCCGGGCTGGTCGCGGCCTACATCTTCGCCGTGCAGATGCTCAACTTCCCGGTGGCCGCCGGGACCAGCGGGCACCTGCTCGGCGGCGTCCTGGCCGCAGTGCTGGTCGGGCCGTGGGCCGGCTGCATCTGCGTGGCCGTGGTCCTGGTCGTCCAGAGCCTGTTCGCCGACGGCGGCCTGACCGCGCTCGGGCTCAACATCACCAACATGGCCGTCGTCGGCGTGTTCGGCGGCTGGGCCGTCTTCCGGCTGCTGCGCCGGGCCCTGCCCGCGACCAAGACCTCGGTGGTGGCCGCCTCCGGGATCGCCGCCGGCATCTCGGTGGTCCTGGCCGCCTCCGCCTTCGTGCTCGAGTACGCCCTCGGCGGCACCGGCGGCGTCCCGGTGGGGACGGTGCTCGCGGCCATGGTCGGCGTCCACACCCTGATCGGCATCGGCGAGGGCATCATCACCGGCCTCACCGTCGGCGTGGTCCTGGGCGTCCGGCCCGACCTGGTCTACGGGGCCCAGGACCTCCAGGCCCCGCTGACCCTCGGGGCCAAGCCCGGGCCGGCCACGGGGGGGGTGGGCTGAGCGTGCGCTCCCCGAACCTGCGCCTGTTCCTGATCGGCGGGCTGCTGGTGGCCATGGGGCTCGCCCTGGTCGTCAGCGGCTTCGCCTCCAGCGCGCCCGACGGGCTCGAGCGGGTGGCCGAGGACAAGGGCTTCCTGGAGACGGCCCAGGACCACCTGTTCGCCGACGGCCCCCTGGCCGACTACGCCGTCAGGGGCGTCGGCAACGAGCGGCTCAGCACCGGCCTGGCCGGGCTGATCGGGGTGCTGGTCACCTTCGGGATCGGCCTGGCGCTGTTCGCCCTGCTCAGGACCATGCGGTCGGGCTCCGGGAGCGCCGGGGGCCCCGGCCCCGGCGACGACGCCGGGCCCACCCGGGCGCCCTGACCGGTGGGGGCCGGCCACAGCCACGCGCTCCACCTTCCGGGGACGAGCCCGCTGCACCGCGCCCGGCCCCAGTGCAAGCTGGCCGCGGCGTTCCTGTTCGTCCTGGCCGTGGTGGCGACCCCGCGCGAGGCCTTCTGGGCCTTCGGGGTGTACGCCGTGGCGCTGGCCGTCCTGGCCAGGGTGGCCGGGCTGCCCCTGGCGACCCTGGCCCGGCGCCTCGTCATCGAGCTGCCGTTCCTGCTCTTCGCCGTGTTCCTGCCCCTGGTCGGGCAGGGTGAGCGGGTCGAGGTGGCGGGGGTGGCGCTGTCGGTCGAGGGACTCTGGGCGGCCTGGAACATCGTGGCCAAGGGCACCCTCGGGGTGGCCACCTCGGTCATCCTGGCCGCCACCACGCCCGTGCCCGAGCTGCTGCGCGGGCTGGAGCGGCTGCGCCTGCCGGCGGCCTTCACCACCATCGCCGGGTTCATGGTCCGCTACGGCGACGTGATCGCCGACGAGGTCCGGCGCATGCGCATCGCCCGCGTCTCCCGCGGCCACGACCCGCGCTGGATCTGGCAGGCCAGGGCCGTCGCCGCCTCTGCCGGGACGCTGTTCATCCGCTCCTACGAGCGCGGCGAGCGGGTCTACCTGGCGATGGTGTCGCGCGGCTACGCCGGGTCGATGCCGGTGCTGGAGGACCTGGGCGCGACCCGGGCACAGTGGCTGGCCGCCCTGGCCCTGCCGGCCGCCGCCGCCCTGGTCGCCGTCACCGCCTGGGGCGTCCGCCCGTGATCCCGGCGCCGCCTTCCGACCGGGGGGCGAGGCGTGGGCCCCCCGGACCCCCCGCCCTCGACGTCGACGGGGTCGCCTACGCCTACCCGGACGGGCACCAGGCGCTGTTCGGGGTCAGCTTCCGGATCGGGCGGGGGGAGCGGGTGGCCCTGCTGGGGCCCAACGGGGCCGGCAAGACCACCCTGGTGCTGCAGTGCAACGGCGTGCTCCTGCCGGGTGCGGGCCGGGTCACGGTGGCCGGGCTGCCGGTGGCCGCCGAGCACCTCAGGGAGATCCGGCGCCGGGTCGGGATCGTCTTCCAGGACCCCGACGACCAGCTCTTCATGCCAACGGTGGCCGAGGACGTGGCCTTCGGCCCGGCCAACCTCGGCCTGCGCGGGGCCGAGCTGGAGACCCGGGTCAAGGCCGCCCTGGCCGCGGTGGGCATGGAGGAGCACGCCGCCCGCCCGCCCCACCACCTGTCGTTCGGGCAGCGGCGGCGGGTCGCGGTGGCCACCGTGCTCGCCATGGAGCCGGAGATCCTGGTCCTGGACGAGCCGTCGTCCAACCTCGACCCGGCCAGCCGCCGCGAGCTGGCCGAGATCGTCACCGGCCTGGACATCACCACCCTGATGGTCACCCACGACCTGCCCTACGCCCTCCAGCTCTGCCCCCGCTCCCTGATCATGAACGGCGGCACGATCACCGCCGACGGGCCCACGCCCGACCTGCTGGCAGACACCGACCTGCTGGCCGCCAACCGCCTCGAGCTCCCCTTCGGCTTCGATCCCTCGGCCCTGCGCGGCCGCTGACCCGGTCGCGCCAGCTCAGGCCCCTGGAGGCGCCTCGGGCAGGGGGAAGCGGCGCTGCATCCAGTCCCGCACGGCGGGTTCCTCCCTGGCCGCCACCTCCGCCGCCCCCTCGCCGAACAGGTAGGCGTAGATGCTGGCGTGGGCGCTCCCGTCGGCGGCGGGCTCGGCGACCACGAAGGCGACGCCGGGGGCCGGCTTCTCCAGCAGCAGGGTGAGCATGTTGGGCTCGGCCCGCTCGACCACCCCGGCCAGCGGCGGCGCGTCCGCGGCGGTCGCCGCCACCCGCTCGCCCGCCCTGGCCCCGGCGGGCAGGCCGAGGGCGCCGGCGAGCTCGCCGAAGGCCCGGTCCACCGGCCCGGCGGCCTTGCCGTTGACCAGCACCGAGGCGCAGGGCTGGCCGGGGAAGTGGGTCAGGTACAGGCGCAGGTTGAAGAGGAACAGCTTCCACCCGGCCTCGGTGGCGTCGTACTCGGCGTCCCACTCGGCGCCGCTGCCGAAGCCGCTCTGGATCAGCCGGACCACGCAGGTGCCGCCGTCGCGGGCCTCCACCAGCCACTCGGTGGCGAAGGTGGGGCGGCCCTCGTGGGCCGTCTCGGCCACGAACCGGCGCGGCGGGTCCCAGGCCGTGATCCGGGCCGTCTCCGACCCGTAGAGGGGTCCGAAGTCGAGCTCGAGGGTCCCGCCCACGCGGCCGTCGACCTTGGCCGGGACGAACCAGGCGGTGATCCCGGGGCCGCTGGCGACCGCCTCCCAGACCTCCTCGGGCGTCCCGGGGACCTCGACGTCCAGGTCGATCGCCCTGGTCCCGGGGGTGTTGTCTGCGTCGCTGCTCATGATGCCTCCTCGGTGTCGGGTCGGGGACCGCCGGGCAGGGGATGGGCGACCACCACCAGGCGGTGGGAGCGGCCGCCGGGGGCGCCGGCGTCGTGGTAGCGCGAGACCAGGGTGGTCACGGCGGCGGCCAGGTCGCTGGTGAACGCGGCCCGGTCGGCCGCGGAGCGGAAGCGGATCTCGGTGTCGAGGGCGAGGGTGGGCAGCCGCCTGCCGGCCTGTTCGGCCCGGCGGGCCAGGGCGGCGACCTCGCGCACGGCCCGGGCGGCCAGGGCGATCAGGTAGCGGGCGGACAGCCGGTCGGCGATCCGTTCGGGGTCGCCGGCGGCCTCGCCGAGGGCGCCGGGGGAGACCACGTAGGCGGCCGCGGTCGCGTGCAGGACCCGCTCGGTCAGGCCGCCCCAGCGGCGCCGGCCGACCTCGGCGACCAGGCCGTGCTCCTCCAGGATGCGCAGGTGGTAGCTGATCTTCTGGCGGGGGAGGGCGAACCGTTCGGCCAGGGCCGAGGCCGAGGCCGGCTCGGCCAGCCCGGCCAGCAGGCGGGCCCGGAGCGGGTCGAGGGCGACCACGGCGGCGGCCGGGTCGTCGATCACTTCGAGATCGAGCATGGGGGTCATGGGACCATTGAAAAGAAATCTTGTCAAGAGGCGCTCCGGCGGCCCGATGCTGCACGGCGGCGGCCGCGGCCCAGGTGAACCGCCGCGGCCCTGGTCCGCGTATGCTTTGACGATGGAGTTGCGTGGATTGGCCCGTCGGCTCCCGCTGGCCGGCGCCGCCGTCGCCGGGGCGGTGGTCGGGCACGGGCTCGCCTACGCCCTGGCCGTCCCCGAGCCCGGCCGACGCCTGGCCGTGCTGGCCGGCAGCGGCCACGCCTACTGGTCGGCGGCCATCGCCGCCGCCATCGTCCTCGGCCTGGTCTCGCTCGGGGCCACCCTGGCCCGCCACTTCCGGGCCGGGCTGCGCAGCGGGGGCCGGCCGTCCGGCGAGCCGCTCGCCCGCCGGGTCGCCCGCCTGGCCCTGCTCCAGGTCACCATCTACCTCGTCCAGGAGCTGATCGAGCGGGCCGCGGCCGGGGTCCCGCTGGTCGGCCCCGTCGACGGCCGCCTGCTCCTCACCGGCATCGCCGTCCAGCTGCTGGTCGCGGCCGTCCTGGCCCTCGGCCTGACCTGGGCCGCCCGGGTCGCCGAGGTCGCCGGCCGCGCCCTGCGCCGCCGCCGCCTGCACCGCCCCGACCCCCGTCCCGCCCGTCCCCGCCCCAACGGCTGGGTCCGCCCCGCCATCCTCCTCGCCGCCGGCCTGGGCGGCCGGGCCCCGCCCCCGCTGCGCGCCTGACCGAGAGATCGCCAGGCGACCGCTCACCCGCGGTCGTCCCCTGCTCCATGTGGCGTTCGAGGAGGACACATGCGCAAGCGAACCGCGACCGTCGCGGCCCTCATGGCCGTGCTGCTGGTGCCGCTGCTGGCGGTGCCGGCGTCGGCCCACGGCGAGCACAAGGTCGCCAACTACACCTTCGCCGTGGGGTTCGGCACCGAGCCGGCCTATGCCGGCCAGACCAACAGCGTCCAGCTGATGATCAGCGACAACGGCAAGCCGGTGACCGATGCCAAGGGCCTCAAGGCGGCCGTCACCACCGGCGACGCCGAGCCCAAGGAGATGCCCCTGCAGCCCTACTTCGGCACCGGCTGGGGTGAGCCCGGCGACTACCGCGCCTTCTTCATCCCGACCGCGCCGGGCGCCTACACCTTCAAGATCACCGGCACCCTCGGCGGCAAGAAGATCAACCAGAGCTACACCTCCGGCAAGGACGGCTTCGACGAGGTCACCGACCCGGCCGAGGTCCAGTACCCGGCGGTCGAGCCGACCGGCTCGCAGCTCACCACCCGCCTCGACCGGGAGACGGCCCGCCTCAACGCCGCCCTGGCCGCCGAGAAGCAGGCGGCCGAGGACGAGGCCGCCAGCGCCCGCCAGCTGGCCACCATCGGCCTGGCCGTCGGCGCCCTCGGCCTCCTGGCCGCGATCGGCGTCGGCGTGGTCGCCCTCCGCCGGAGGAGCTGACAACGGTGTTGCGCCCGTTCGAGCGCCCCCGCCCCGGGAGGAGGCCGGGGTGGCCCGGCCCGGCCGGGCGGTCGCGGAAACGGGGGCGGACCGGCTTGACTGGCCGGCGGCTGGGCCGGGTTGGGCTGGTCGTCGGTCTGGTCGGGGTGTGGGCGGTGGCGGTCGGGGCCCCGGCGGGCGCCCATGCGCTGCTGAGCGAGTCCGACCCGGCCGCCGGAGCCTCCCTCGAGCAGGCGCCGCGCCGGGTCGTGCTCACCTTCACCGAGCGGCCCGAGCCGGGCCTCTCCAGCATCCAGGTGCTCGACACCGGCGGAGGGCAGGTCCAGCGCGGCCAGGCCGCCCCGGTGGAGGGCGCGCCGCTGCAGTTCGCGGTCGGCCTCGGCGACCTGGCCGACGGCACCTACACGGTGAGCTGGCGGGTCGTGTCCAAGGACGACGGCCACGTGACCGCCGGGACGTTCGCCTTCGGGATCGGCGTCCCGGCCCCGGCGGCCACCCCCCAGGCCGCCCCCCAGGGGGAGACCCCCTCGCCGTCGGCGTCGGCCACCGTCGCCCGCCTGGCCCTCTACGCCGGCCTGGCCCTCCTGGTCGGTGCCGCCGTCACCGGCCTGGCCGTGTTCGCCCGGGTCCCACCCCCGGGCGCCCGTCCCGTCCTCCTCGCCGCCGCCGCCCTCACCGTCCTCGGCGGCGCGGCCAGGTTCCTCGCCGAGCGGGCCCGCATCGACGCCCCCCTCGGCACCCTCCTCGCCTCCTCCACCGGCCAGGGCCTCCTCCGCCTCTCCATCGGCGTCGCCGCCACGGCAGTGGCCACCTGGTTCCTGGCGACAGCGGTGGGTCGCCCAGCAGCCCAGTCCCACCCGGCCGGCCCAGCCCCGGCGAACCCGGCCGGCCCAGCCCCCGCGAACCCGGCCGGGATGGACCCCGCCCTGGTCCCGGGACCCGCGCCCACGGCGGAATCCACCACCCTGACGGTGGGTGGGCACCCGGACAGGGAGGGTAGCCACCGGGCGGATCGCGTGGCGCCGGATATCCACAACCCCTCCGGGCCCAGTCCGGACCCCGCGGCCTCGCCTGACCCCACTGCGTCGCCCGACCCTGCTGCCGCGCCCAGGGTGGGGGCGGTCGACACCTGGCGCTGGGTGCTGGTGGGGGTGGCGGCCGGGGTCACGATGCTGCTGCACGTGATGGCGGGGCACGCGGCCGGGCCGTCGCCGTTGCGGAGCGTCAACCTGTTCGTGCAGTGGCTGCACGTGCTGGCCGTCGGCGCCTGGATCGGTGGGCTCGTGTGGCTGCTGGCGGGGCTGCGCGTGCGGGAGCGGCCCGAGCAGGTCGCCTCGGCGGTGCGCTTCTCCAAGCTGGCCGCAGCGGTGCTGGGACTGGTGGCGGTCACCGGCGTCTCCCGTGCCTTGCACCTGGCGGGAGGCTGGCAGGGACTGCTCGACTCGAGCTACGGGCGCTTCCTGGACGTCAAGGTCGCGCTGTTCCTCGTGCTGGTGACGCTCGGGGCGCTCAACCGCTTCCGGATCCTTCCCGCGCTGGCGAGCGGCGCCCGGCGCCTCGCCGGCCTGCGGCGCAACGTGCGCGGGGAGGTCGTCCTGGCCGCCTGCATCCTGGCCGTCACCGCCGTCCTGAGCCAGCTTCCACCGGGCAAGTTCGTCGTCCAGCAGGCCGCCGCCAGGCCGCCCGCCCCGCCCAGCGTCCAGGTCGAGGGCAGCGACTTCGCGACCTCGGTCCGGATCGCCCTCACCGTCTCGCCGGGCACCCCCGGCCCGAACAGCTTCACCGCCAAGGTCACCGACTACGACTCCGGCCAGGACTGGCCGGCCTCGCGGGTGGCGCTGCGGTTCACCCCCCGCGGGCGGCCGGAGATCGGCGCGTCCTCCCTGGACCTGACCAGGGCCGGCGACGGTTCATGGCGCGGCCAGGGCAGCCAGCTCTCGATCGCCGGGAGCTGGGCCGTGGTCGGGCTGGTCGAAGGGTCGGGGCCGGCGGTGACCGTGCCCATGGAGCTGGAGGTCCGCGCCGCCCCGCAGCCGGTCAAGGTGTCCGAGGTGCCGGGACAGCCGACCCTCTACACCATCACCCTGGCCGCCGGCGGGACCCTGCAGGGCTACCTCGACCCCGGGCAGGGCGGCCCCAACACCGTCCATTTCACCTTCTTCAACCCGAGCGGGGACGAGCAGCCCACCGGCAGGGCGCGTGCCACCATGACCAGGCAGCCGGGCGCGCCCGAGGCGCTGACGCTGATCCGCCTCGGCCCGGGACACTTCGCCGCCAACGTCGACCTCGAACCGGGCCGCGTGGCCTTCGCCATCGAGACCACCACCGGCCAGACCCAGCGCGGCGGCCGGTTCGAGCAGCTCATCGAGTAGAGGAACCATCATGACGCAACGTCTTCGCCGAACCAGGCGGGCCCGCGCCGCCGCCGTGCTCGCCGCCGCCCTCGCCCTCACCGTCGCCGCCTGCTCGGGCGAGGACGGCGGGTCGGAGGCGCCGGCGGCCACGACCGCGCCTGCCGCCGCCGCCCGGCCCAGCAGCCCGGCCAAGCTCACGATCATGTCGCCCCGCAACGGCCAGACCGTCGGCGAGCGCCCGGAGCTCCGCCTCGACCTGGACGGCGGCAAGATCGTCAACCAGACCACCACCCGCGTCCAGGGCGACGAGGGCCACATCCACCTCCACGTCGACGGCAAGCTGATCGACATGAACTACGGCCTCCGCCAGCGCCTCCCCCAGCTCCCGCCCGGCCAGCACGTCGTCGTGGTCGAGTTCGTCGCCGCCGACCACGCCCCCTTCGACCCCCGGATCCTCACCCAGGCCGCCTTCCAGGTCGCCGAGTGACGACCACCCGCCCCCACGCCGCCGCCCCCCAGCCCCGGGCGCGCCACAGCCTCACCCCCCGGCGCCGGGTCCCCCGGTGGGGGAGCGTGGCCGACCCGGGAACGGGAGGCGCGGCCCTGTCCACAGCCCCCGCCACGGCCCTCGGGAGCGGTGCGGTCGTGGCCGGGGGCCTCGTGTTCCTCCTCGCCCGACCCACCCTGACCGCCTTCCCCTTCGGGGTGGCGCTGCTCGCGGGCGGATACCTCCTGCTCCTGGTCGGGGCGGTGGTCGTCCGGACCCGGCGCGAGGACGGACCGCTCGGGTGGGGGGTGCCGTTGGCGCTTGGGCTGGTGGCGGTGGCCGGGGCTGGGGTGGTGGCGGGGCCGGTGGCCGAACGGCGGGTCGGGGCGGTGGCGGCGGGGCTGGCGTTGCTGGCGGCGGTGGCCGAGGAGGCGTTGTTCCGGCGGGTGCTGTACGACCGGCTGCTGCGGTTCGGGGTCGTGGCCGCCGTGGTGGGGAGCGCGGTGGTGTTCGCGCTCATCCATCTGCCCTCCTACGGGCTGGCGGCGATGCCCGTCGACCTGGGGGCCGCGCTCTTGCTGTCCTGGCAGCGGTACGCTTCCGGCCGCTGGACGGTTCCGGCCGTCACCCATGCTGTTGCCAACCTCCTGGCGGTGACCTGAGAAGATGCGCCTCCTGCGCCCCGTCGTCCTCCTTCTCGTCCTGCTCCTGGCCGCCTCCTGCACCAGCGACCCACCCGAACCGGTCCGTGTCGGCGCCATCTACCCGCTGAGCGGCACCCAGGGGATGGGCGGGATCGACGAGTACCACGGCGTCCGGGTCGCGGCCGAGCTGGTCAACGCCGACGGCGGCGTCGGCGGCCGCCCGATCGTGCTCGACCAGGTCGACGTGCCTGAGGCCGACGCCGCCCCCGGGGCCATCAGGACCCTGGCCGACCGGGGGGTCGAGCTGGTCCTTGGCAGCTACGGCAGCACCATCTCGAGCCCGGCGGCGGCGGCCGCGGCGGGGCGGGGCTCGCTGTTCTGGGAGACCGGGGCGGTCGGCAAGCTGGCCGGTCCGGGCGAGGGCGACCTGGTGTTCCGGGTCGCCCCCACCGGCGGCCTGCTCGGCCGGGGCGCCATCCGCTTCGTCGCCGACCAGCTCGCCCCCAAGCTCGGCCGGCCGGCGTCCTCGCTGCGCTTCGCCATCGCCGCCGTGGACGACGTCTACGGCCACGCGGTCGCCGACGGCGCCAGGGCCGAGCTGCGCGACCGCGGGCTGGAGGTCTCGGCCGAC
>DASUPQ010000747.1 GCA_036280995.1 Actinomycetota bacterium
GCCACCGGCACCGTGACCAGCCGGCTCGGCTGCTCGCAGCGGACCGATGCCGTCGCCCGGTAGGGCGGTCGAAAGGCCGACCAGCCGACCAGCTCCCCCGGGTCACGCAGCACCGCCACCAGCAGGTCGTCCTCACCGACACGCACGTGTATCTGGAGTGCGCCGGCGAGCAGAAGGTGGACGGCCCGGGTCCGGTCGTGCTGGTGCAGCACCGTGCGGCCGGCGGGCAGCTCCTCCTCACGGGCCGCCTCAGCCAGGCGGGCCAGGGCCCACCCGGGCAGGCCGTCGAAGAACGACAACCGCTCCAGGTCTGCCTGCTCCATGGCCTCCCCCGATCGAGCTGTCGACCCCGGTGGCGACTCCGTCGCATGTCAGCCTCCCTATCACTGGCCGCAGCAACTAGAGGCGAATGGCTCTTGCTGGTCGGGACGCGCAGGGATTCGCTATACCCGGGCTCGGCGAAGGTGGCGAACTCCTCGGGCGGCAGCGGGTGGAAGGTGACCTGCTGGTGCCAGGGCTGGGTGTCGGTGCCGACCACGATCTCCCGGTTCGGGACCTTGCCAGGACACCGGAGCCGAGCCCGAGCGTCTCCTCAACCAGCCCCCGGGGACCGGGGGGCGGGAGGGCTGGCCGCGGAGCATGGCCGGGACCGCCCGCAGCCAGAAGATGCCCTTCACGATCGGTGCGGCCTGCAGGTCCATGCCCTTGGCGACCGCGACGCTGGTCAGAGGGCCGGACGGTGGGCCTGGGAGGACTTGCACCTCCGACTTCATCCTTATCAGAGGTTTTCCACCGGGGCTTGTTTCCCCAGGATGGCACCGGCGACCTGCGCGAACGACGGACCGCTGGAGACCGCCCGGCTCCGATGGCGTATGAACCAATGGTGGACCGGCCGTCCCGCTCGTGGGGGCAGCGGCGCTCCGCGTCACGGACCTTGCCGAGGCAAGGTAGACCCCCGCCGGCTGCCCCCGACAAGCGAGCCCCGCCGGGGCGATCGCCTTGTTAGGGGAGCCCTGGCGGGCTCTGGGCCAGGGACATCCCCCTGTATAGACGGGCTGTCCCTGGCCACCGGCATGGTGGTACCCCAGCACGCTGGGTGTGCAAACCACATGGACGCTCGAGCGGTGATGAGCGTCGGCTAGGCTTGCCCGCACCCGCGGGGGGATAAGGGGAGGTGCCAAGGTGTCCAGCGCCAGCTCCAGGACCTTCGAGGACGTGAAGGTCGCGTCCGATGCAAGATTGCGGCCCTGTGGATCGCGATGCTCTTCCTGTTCGCCTATGGCGACATCTTCGGATTCTTCAGCCCGGGGCAGATCGAGGAGGTGATGGCCGGCGAGCTGTCGGGGATGGCGATCACGCAGGTCTTCCTGTTCGCGGTCTCGCTGTATATCGCGATCGCGAGCGTGATGGTGTTCCTCTCGCTGGTCCTCAGCCCGACCGTCAACCGCTGGACCAACATCGTCTTGCCCAGCCTGTACGTCGTCTCCATCGTGGCGTCGGCGATCGGCGAGACGTCGGCGTACTACTGGTTCTTGAGCATCGTGGAGAGTGCTCTTCTGCTGGTGATCGTCTGGTACGCGTGGACGTGGCCCAGGCGGGAGGTAACGCCCTGAAGACCTGCGAACCTTCTGGTCGACTCCCCGCTCGTCTCTGAGCGCCCCCGCGGGTTCAGATCAGCCCCAGGACGCGCAAGTGACGGACGGACGTCCTGGGACCGATGTGCCAGGCGCTGGCGCCCGAGGGTCGGTCAAGAGGACCATGGCTATGGGGAACGTGGGAGAGGGGCCAATCATGCTCAACGGGGACAAGGTTGTGCTGCGTCCGGTGCGTGAGCGCGATCTGGCGGCATTCATCGACGCGCACACCGAGATCTCCAACCGCGGCGAGTTCTTCCCCCTGGGCGTCCAGCCGGAGTCAGTTCTCCGGCGGAATCACGCAGAGACGGGTTTTGGGAGCGGGATGAGGGCACCCTCCTCATCTGGAACCGGGACGACGTCATGGTCGGCCACATCGAGTTCTTCCCACCGGTCAACTACTGGGACGCCTACGAGCTCTCCTACCAGCTGTACGGCCAAGAGCACGCCGGCCAGGGTTACACGACCGAGGCGGTGCGCCTCCTGGTTGACTACTTGTTCGGGGCAAAGAAGGTCAACCGCATCTCCTTGGTGATCGTGCCCGAGAATGCCCCGAGCCGGCGGATCGCGGAGAAGTGCGGATTCCAGCTCGAGGGAACAGCGCGCGGAGCCTTCTTCAACGGCGGCCGCAATGTCGACGTGCTCGTCTACTCGCTGCTCCGCGACGACCCACGGCCCTGGCACAAGTCGGGCTAGTTCGGAGTAGCGGCTCTGCCGCCAGATCCCAAGGGCCAGTTGGTGCCCCACCTCCTGGCCCGCTTACGTCCCGTGCGCAGGTCGGGTTGAGGAGGACCCTCTACCGGTCCGAGCCGATTGCGGGGGGTGCCGTGCCCTTCTTCAGCGCCGCCAGCCGCGCCTCGACCTCGAGCAGCTCACCGTCATCCTCGAGCGCCTCGAACTGCGCGTCGAGGCTGGACGCCTGGAGCTCCTGGCGTCCGAGCACGCGGGCCTCCTCACGGCGGACCTTGTCCTCGAAGCGGGACACTTCGCTGGTGGGATCCATGAGGTCGATGCTGCGAACCGCGTCGTGGACCCGGGTCTGGGCCTCGGCCATCTTGGCCCGCGCCACGAGCTCGTTACGCTTGGCAGTCAGCTCCGAGAGCTTGCCGCGCATGCGCTCCAGGCCCGTCTTGAGCCGCTCGACGACCTCGGTCTGGGCGGCGATCTGGGGCTCGAACGCGGCGACCTGGCCTTCGGCGTCGAGCTGGCGCTGCAACGCGATCTTCGCCAGGGAGTCGAAGCGGTCGGCGCCCGCCGTGTCGCCGGAGGCCCGCAGCTCGTCGCCCTTGCGGCTGGCCGCCAGCGCCTTGACGCCCCACTCCCGGGCGTTCTCCAGCGCCTCCTGGTGATCCTCCTCGAGCATGCGCAGGTTGCCGATGGTCTGAGCGACCGCGTCCTCGGCCTCGGCCTCGGCGATGTTGGTGGTGTAGTCGCGGACCATCTGGTCCAGCATCTTCTCGGGGTCCTCGGCAGCGTCGATCATTGCGTTGATGTTCGCTCGGGCGAGCTGGCCGATCCGGCCGAGAATCGATTGCTGCGCCATCGTCGGTCTCCTCCGTGTGGTTGGTCACCGGCTGTTCTCGCCGCCTCTCCTGTGCCGGTGCGGTGGGATGGTCAAAAGCGCCCCCCTCCGCCCCGACGACCCCGGGTGCCCGAGCCACCGAAGCTGCCCGGCGACCTCCCGCCGAACCCTCCGCGGCCCCCGCCGAATCCCCCGCCGCCACCGAGCAGGATGCCCCCGAGGACCAGACTGCCAAGGTCGAGCCCACCACCGCGGCCGTAGCCACCGCCCCTGCCCGGCCCGTAGGGCGAAGACCACTGGTCCACATCGCTCTGGGCCAGCTGTAACGCCAGCTGGGCCAGCTGGTCGGCGTACTGCGCCTCCCGCAGGGCCTGCGTCGGGTCCTGCTCGGACAGGGCCATGGCCTGCTCCAGGTGGCGTTGCGCCTCGACCAGCCGCGTCCGTGCCTCGCTGCCGACCGCACCACGGCGGGTTGCGACAAAGTCACTGGCCGCAGCAAAGCTTGATCGCGCCGCCAGCAGCGCCTGGTCGAGGATCGCCGCCGCACGCTGGCGCTGAGCCTGCGCGTCACGGGCCGCCGCCAGCGCCGCATCCAGGACCACATCCGCCTCGTCCACCTGCCGCAGCGCGGCCAGCGGGTCAGGCAGCGTACCCGGCGCAGGTCGCAGGGCGGCCTCGGCCGCGGTCAGCGCCGCCTCCGCCCGGCCGATGAGCGGCCGGAGTCCAGCCGGGTCCGCAGCGTTCCCCGAAGCCAGCATCGCCCGCGCTTCGGCAAGGTCCTTCTCCGTCTCCGTCCGGGCGGCTGCGATCCGTGCGCCCGCCTCGAGCAGGTCGGTCTCCAGCCGCGCGATCCCGTCGAGCAGGGTCGATGCCTGTGCCACCGCGTCCTCGGCTGCGCGGGTGGACACGACCGCCTCGCCTCGCCTGCCGGCATCCAGCGCCGAGCGGGCCTCAGTGAGCTCGCCCTGGGCGGCGTTGAGCCGCTGGCGCGCCTGCTCGACGTTGCCGACGACCGGCGCCAGCGCGGTCGCGGCGTACCGTCCCTGCATCGACTCCAGCCGCTGCTCCTCCTGGGGCAGCCGCGCCTGCACCTCTTGCGCCCGTGGCCCGAGCGCGGCCAGGACGTCGGGCACCGTTCCCTCCAGATCGCGCAGCCGGTCGAACGCCTCGGCCTGGGCGTCGAGGCGATCATCGGCCGAACGACACAGCTGGAGGATCTCGGTCAGCATCGCCCGCGTCGTCTGCTCATCCTCGGGTTCGGCGTCATCGAGTCGCTGCCGCAGCGCGAACGCCTGGCTCAGCTCCCCGCGCGCCTGCTCCAACGCCTGTCGGAAGCCCATCACCGCTTCGTCGCCGAAGGAGGCCTGAGCGAAACCGAGCTCCTGCTCCGAGGTCTGCACCGCGTTGTCGACCTCGATGAGGACGGCGTTGGCTTGCTGCGCGAGTTCCCGTGTCGGGATCGTGGGCTGCCCGCCAGGGGCTCTCGCCCGGCCCGATGCAGCAGGGGCGTTCCCGGCACGGGCGTCAGCGCCACGCGCACGACGTCGACGGCTCAGCAGCAGGGCGCCCCCGCCCACGATCCCCGCGCCGACCAGAAGCGCACCCACCGGCAGTCCACCTCCGCCATCACCGCCGGCTCTCCCACCCGTTCGCAACCCGTCGGCCATGGCCACCGCCGCACCCGCCCAGTCGCCGGCCGCGAGACGGGGTTCCACCTCCTGGACCGCCAGGTCGGCGAGCTCGCTGTCGGAGAGGGGAAACGCCCCGGCGACGCTGTAGCCATAGGCCCGGTCATCGACCGCGACCGCGAGCAGCACGTCACGGTCCCCGAGCTGGGACCGCCGCGCCGTCTCATCGGACCACTGCTGACCGTTCATGCCGTTGAAGTCCGACACGTAGACCACGAACAGCTGGGTGCCGTTGGCATCCCGCAGCCGGTCAAGCGCCTCGCGCACCCGCGCGCTGTCGCCGGCGAGCGCGCCGACTCGGTCGGTCACCTGATCGTCCACCCGCAATGGCTGCTCCGCCCAAGCCGGCCCCCCACCGGCCCATAGCTGCACCGCTGCGACGATGGCCACGAGCAGCCAGCGCACGGCCCCACCTCCGCGTCCTGCCCCGAGTGGCTCTACAGCCCTGCAACGCAGCGGTACCCCTGGCGCGCGCATTTACCCACATCACTCCCAGCCCGTCACCCCGCCCGGGGCGACGGCCGTAGGCTCGTCGCGGTGTGGAACGGCGTCCTCGCGGTGTGGACGATCCTTCGGCGGCCTGCCGGCGAGACCTCCAGTGATCAAGCCGAGGACGACCGATCCGCGGCCGGAATGTTCATGGCCTGGGCAGCGTGGCCAGCGAGATGTGGCGATGCGAGGGGTCTGGGAGACCTCTTGGTCGGCGGGAACCAGGCGGACGCCGGTGGCGGGTGGGCGGAGCTTGAAGGCTTCCAGCTAACAGCGCACGCATAGCGAGCTGCGCCGAAGGGAGCTGCTGTGCTGGCCCACGGCCGCGAACTAGCCGTCACGATCCGGAGGAGAGTCGGTTGGAGCCTCATCCCTCAGCGTGATCCCGTCGGGGGTGATGGTGAACTCCCGGACTTGGGGTTGGTGCAGGCTGGCTCGGGTCTTGACCACGGTCAGGGTGCGCCGTAAGACGGCGGGCTGGCGCAGGTATTGCAGCAGGACGACGTTGTCGGACACGTGCGAGACGCCCAGCTCCGACAGCCGAGTGACCTGGAACAGGTCTGGCAGCTCGAAGGTCATCAGCACGCTCACGCCCCGCCGGGAGCAGCGCTGCACCAGGGAGTACAGGTACTCGCGGTAGCGGGTCTCCTCCCCGGCCGCGAAGGCGAGATCGCCCAGGCTGTCGATCAGGACCCGCCGGGCGCCGGTGCGCTCGATGGCCGCCAGGAGCTCATAGACCCATTGGTCGATGTAGAGGTCAACTGGGGAGCGGCACAGCAGCTCGATCCCGGGTTCGGCCAGCGACCAGCCAAACCCCTGGGCGATGTTCTGTAGCTGGGTTGGGTTCTCCTGCAGGGTGGCGATGACGCCGGGCTCGCCACGACGGGCGCCGCTGACGATGAAATGCAGGCCCATGAGGGTCTTCCCGGATCCCGTCGGGCCGGCGACCAGCGTGGCCGCTCCGGGCCAGTAGCCGTCGTCGAGCATCGTGTCCAAGGCCGGGATCCCGGACGAGACCCGCTCGGTGCCCAGCGGGTAGGCCGTGGTATCGATGGGGTCGGCCAGGCGCGGGAACACGTCCATGCCAGCCTCTGACAGCCGATAGGTGTGCCTGCCGGACAGAAAGCTAGACCCTCGTAGCTTGAGCACCTGCAGCACCCGCAGCTCGCGCTGGCCGACCCGATCGCTGGACAGGCTGATGATCGCGTCGGCGACCGCGAACTCCGGGGCGGTGGACAACTCGCTGCTGTCGTACTCCCCGATCCACAGTGACGTGACCGGAAAGGCGCTCAGCTGACCCGCCAGGCTGTGGAGAAAGCGGCGGAACCCGCCTTGGTCGGTCGCATAGGGGGTCAGCGCCTTGAAGCTGTCGACCACCATGATGGCCGGCCGGCGTTCCTTGAGCAGCGTGTCGACGCGCTCCATCACGGCGGCCAGCCCCTCGGTGCCGAGCAGGCCGCCCACATCCTCATAGAACACGGCCCGACCGACCGCCGAGGCGTCGAAGAAGGCCATGGTCTGGCCGTAGCGCAAGACCTTCTCCAGCGGCTCCGACACGGTCGTCAGGTAGGCAGCCGGCCGGTCAGGGGTGGCGTTGTGGAACACATACTGCTGGGCCAGGACGGTCTTGCCACTCCCGGGCGGTCCCACCACCAGGTTGATGCCATGGGCGGGGAAGCCACCGCCCAGGATCGCGTCCAGCCGCGGGTTGCCGCTGGCCACCCGCCCGCTGCTGTCGGGCTGCTCGGTCATTGTGGCCTGGCCGAGCTGGGCCGGAGAAAGGCGCTGGCGCCAAGCAGATCCTTGACGGCCGAGACAAGCTGGAGCGGGTCCAGCGGCTTCTGCAGGAACCCATCGGCCCCCGCCTCCAGCGCCTGGTCGCTGGCCTCCAGGGTCGAGATGGCCAGCACCGGCGCTCCGCTGCGCTGCTTGAGCTGCCGGCACAGCTCCAGACCGCTGCCGGGGGAGATGAGCAGGTCGATCACGATCATGCTGGGGGCCAGCTCGTCGAACTTGCGGGCCGCCTCGGCGGCGTCCAGCGCCGCAACGACCTCGTAGCCCTCGGTGCGCAGGAAGTACTCCGCCAGCCCGGCGGCATGCGGGTCGCGATCGGCGAGCAGGATCAGCAGCCGCGTCTCGGCCAGCTCGGGAGCGCCCAACGAAACCGACCCGGCGGCCACTCGCTCAGCGAGCAGGCGATGGGCATCAGCAGGCGACATGCCGCTGTCGAGCTGGGCCTTGACGAAGCGGAGCTGCTCAACTTGGTCGCGGGAGTACACGCGGTGGCCGCCAGGACTGCGCTCCGGGACCAGAAGTCCATAGCGCTCCTCCCAGGTCCGCAGCGTGGCCGGCGGGATGCCGAGCATCTGCGCGACGGCGCCGATGCTGTACACCGGCCGACCGCTCACCGCCGGACCCTCGCAAGCTCACTCCCTCCGTCCAAGCCGGCCACCTCCGTCAGCGTCCAGGACCTCTTCAGAATGTAAGCACCGAACGGTCTCAGCGCTAGGAAGTTGGTCGTGCTAGGACTAAACTGCTTCAGAAGTTCCTCGGTTCTTCAGTAGAGGTACCGCAGGGCTGGCCTCGCTAGGCGACGGAGCCGCCTCCTGCGGAGGGAGTATGTCGTACTCGACCCATCAACGGTTCTGCGACGAGGCGTGCAGCCCCGGGGCGCGCGGGAGCGGGGTCTGGGCCGGTCGTGACCCCCAGGCTGCGACCAGCGGTCAGGCCGCGACCACTACCCACACACCCGGCCGCCAGCCTGCGACTACCCATGCCAACCAGACCGAATCTAAGTTCGCCTCCCCTGACCGCCCGGCATGGTGCACCGATGCCGCTGACAGCGAGCCATCAGGCAGTCACCCCACTACCCGGTCGGCCGAGATGGCCGCTGAGGGTGGGGCCAGCAGAGCACACAGCGGGCGCCACGCTCGCCACAGAATTCCGGGACTGCGACGGGCCGGTCTACAAGGACACGGCGGGGTCTTCGTCGCAGTCCCGGAATCCTCTCCACCCGACCCGAGATCCCGCTGCGACGGGCTGCCAACGCAACGCTTCAGCACGAGGAGCCGGTGCCGATGATGGAGCTTCGACTCTCCGTCCAGCACCACGGCGACCGTGCCACGATCCACATCGGCGGGGAGATCGACCTGGCCACCTGCCCGCGCCTCCAGGCCGTTGTCGTCGACCTGGTTGACCGCGGCTGCCACCAGCTGATCGTCGACTTGGAGCGGGTCAGCTTCTTGGATTGCGCCGGGATCAGGGTCCTGGTCGATGCCCGGCGGCGCGTCCAGGAGCACGGCGGTTCCGTGAGGCTGGTCAGGCCGAGACCGCTGGTGCGGCGGGTGCTGGCGCTGACCAGGATGACAGAGGTGTTCCCGATCGACACCTCCCTTGGGGAGGCGCTGGCCGCCGAGCCGGTGGGACCGTAGGACGCCATCGTGGCCTGCCTAATCCTCCCGCCGAGCTTTCCCAAGGTTGCGCGCCATGGATGAGCCGCTGGGGGTCGCTCCCACCCTGGTCGAGGCGTACATGGGGCCGGGCCGCCGGGGCCGCGGTCATCGCCCATCCAGTCGGCCGCGCCGCCGATGAGCTGGCCGCCACCGGGGCCACCGCCCGGCCCCGCCGGCGGCTGGCCTCCGAGCCGTTGACGTCTCAGGAGACCCGAGTGGCGCTGCTGGTGGCCCGCGGCCTCTCCAACCGCGAGGTCGCCGCCGGGCGACAGCACCCGACTGCTACCTCGAAACGAATCCCTCAGCACGCCGCTGGGCGTACTACAGGTGTGCCCGACCTGTTCCCCGGACCGGTGCTCGCGTCGCTGCGGGCCGATCCGGACCGCCCGGCCTTCGAGATCGGACGATGATCATGGCTGACCATCTGATCGCACCGCACGGGGGACGGCTCGTGGAGCTCATCAGCACCCCGGAACGCCGGCGGGAGCTGCTGGGACGGGCGGTGCGGTGGCCGTCGTGGGACCTGTCGGCTCGGCAGCTCTGCGACCTCGAGCTGCTGCTGGGCGGCGGCTTCTCTCCGCTGCGGGGCTTCCTCGGCCGGACTGACTACGAGTCGGTCTGCGCCCGCATGCGCCTGGCCGACGGCACCCTGTGGCCGATCCCGGTCACCCTCGACGTCCCGGACGCCGTCGGATGTCGACTCGGTGCCGGTGCCAAGCTCGTGCTCCGGGATCCGGAAGGCGTTCCGCTGGCCGTCCTCCACGTCGACGACGCCTGGCGACCAGACCGTGAGGCCGAAGCACAGCAGGTGCTCGGTACCTCGGACGAGGTCCATCCCGGCGTCGCCCACCTTCGGCGGCGGACGGGAAGCTGGTACGTCGGCGGCGTCGTCGAGGGACTGGGGCGGCCCCGGCACTACGACTTCCGGGACCTGCGGCACACGCCGGCCGAGCTGCGGGCCGAGCTCGCACGCCGCGGCTGGGACCGGGTCGTCGCCTTCCAGACCCGCAACCCGATGCACCGGGCGCACCTGGAGTTGCTCGTGCGCGCGGCCCGGGCCACCGACGCCAGCCTCCTCGTCCACCCCGTGGTCGGCCATACCCGGCCGGGCGACATCGACCACTACACCAGAGTGCGGTGCTACCGGGCGGTCATGCCCAGCCTGGGGGCCGGTCGGGCGATGCTGTCCCTGCTGCCGCTGGCGATGCGCATGGCGGGACCCCGCGAGGCCGTGTGGCACGCCATCATCCGCAAGAACCACGGGGCGGACCACTTCATCGTCGGTCGCGATCATGCCGGACCTGGCATGGACCGGACCGGCCGGCCGTTCTACGACCCGTACCAGGCCCAGGACCTCCTGGGCCGGCACCAGGCCGAACTGGGGATCCGGATCCTGCCGTTCCGGCAGATGGTCTATGTGGTGGACGCCGACGCCTACCTGCCGGAGGACGAGGTCCCCTACGGAGCCCGGACGCGCGTCATCTCGGGCACCAAGCTGCGGCGCCAGCTCGATCAGGGCCGTCCGCTCCCCGCCTGGTTCACGCCGGCCGTGGTCGCCCGCGAGCTGCGTCGCAGCCGTCCCTCCCGGGCCGAGCAGGGTGTGACCATCTTCCTCACCGGCCTGCCGAGCGCCGGCAAGTCCACCATCGCTCACATCCTGCAGGTCCGGATCCTCGAGGGTGGGGGTCGGGCAGTGACCCTGCTCGACGGCGACCTGGTACGGAAGCACCTGTCGGCCGGCCTGGGGTTCTCCAAGGAGGACCGCGAGCAGAATGTCCACCGGATCGGCTTCGTCGCCGCCCAGGTGACCAAGCACCGGGGCGTCGCCATCTGCGCCCAGATCGCCCCCTACGACGCTCCGAGAAAGGCTGTGCGCGCGATGGTGGAGGCCTACGGCGGCTTCCTGCTCGTCCACGTCGCCACCCCGGTCGAGGTCTGCGAGGCTCGGGACCGCAAGGGCCTCTACGCCAGGGCGCGGGCCGGCATGATGCCGGCCTTCACCGGCGTCTCGGACCCCTACGAGCCGCCCGCCGACGCCGACATCGTCGTTGACACCACGCGTTGTACCTCCGAGGAGGCGGCCGAGTCGATCCTCGAGCGCCTCCGGAGCAAGGGGTATCTTCGCGAAGGCGACAACCGGGCGCATTGACTGCCGGGGACGAAACGATGCTTCGCTTGTCTTGGTGCCCGGACCTCGACCCAGCAGCGTCACTCTCCCAAGTCCGAGGACCGCTTCACCGCTTACTGCCACCGATCACCGCATCGGTGGATCCGGGCTCAACCGAAGCTGGCAGTCATTGTCGGGACGTTGGACCTGATGAATTCGAGCTTCTGGATTTGTCGGATGGGCACCTGGATCGTGCTACCCCAAGCGGTCCCGCCCGGCCTAGCGGTGAATGAGCGCAACACCAACCGGCGTCCGTCCCTGGTCAGCAGGCGGACGTCATAGCGGCCCTGGGGGGGTGTCGACCTGAACGTGACGTAGATCCAGGAAGGCGAACCCTGATAGGCGAAGACGGTCCCCGTCTCGGCGCCCCCCGCCAGCAGCAGCGGCGCCGCGCTCAGATCGTGTCCGTGCGCGACCGAAAGCGTCTGACGGTAGCTGCTCGCAAGCTCGCGGTCGTCGGCCGTCTGCCACCACACCGTCCCAGCGGCGAGAGCCGCCGCGACCGCGATCGACGCCGCCCACAGCAGCCGAGGCCGTGGACGACGGCGGCGCGGAGCCGCCGGTGTGAGGCGTGCCAGCACGGAGGACTCGAAGCCCGCCGGGGGGTCATGCTCCGGCACCAGCCAGAGCAGCTCGTCGACGACCTCCGCGGTGCCGGCGAACTCACGCCGGCACGCCGGACAGCCGCTGAGGTGACCCAGGGCGCGCGCCCGCTCATCGCCGGCAGCCACGCCGGCGGCCAGCTCGGGGAACAGCTCCCGGGCCTCGGCGCACTCCAGCCCCTCAGCCACCGCTCACCTCCAGCGCCTCGCGGAGCTTGGCGATCCCCCGGCGGATCCGCGTCTTCGCGGTGCCGAGTGGAATGCCCTCCAGGTCCGCAGTCTCCTGGGCGGTCAGGCCATAGACCACGAACAGCACGATCAGCCTGACCTGTTCCGGAGGAAGCGCACACAGCGCGCTCCTGAGCTGCTCTTTATCCTCGACGTGCGTGCTCCTGGATTCGCGCTCTTCGCGCGAGAGCAACGTTTCCATGAGCGCTTGGGGCTCGATCGGCTGTTCATGGTTACCGCGAAGGCGCAGCGCATCGATGGCGAGGTTGCGGGTGATCGTCAGCACCCAGGTCCCCACCTGTCCGCGCCGTGCGTCGTATGCGGTGGCGCTTCGCCAGATCCGCAGGAATGCCTCCTGCGCCACCTCCTCGGCGACTGTGTTGGATCTCACGATGGTGAGCGCCAGCCCGTAGACCCGTGGCTGGTAACGGCGGACGAACGCGGCAGCGGCGGCGGCGTCACCCATCGCCATCCCCGCCAGCAGGGAGTCGTCCGACAAGTTCATACCTATTGAACCTACGTCGCCCAGTGCCGCTTCCGGCTCACCGATGCGGAATCCCACGCGCGGCCGGCGCCGTAGCCGTCCGCCGTCGATGCATCCGCCCTGACCAGCGGGCGAGTCGTGGGCACCAACGTGGCCCTCGTGGCGGGGCCGACCGGATGGTCATCGGCGGACTGTGGTGGCTGCCGCCGAGGGTGGTCCCGGCACCGGCTACGGGATCGTCGGCGGCTTTGCGGGTCTCACCCGAGACCTGAGAGCGGCGAAGCGTGGGGCGGCATGCCGTGCATGGCGAGCAGCGCGCGCTTGTCCGGCTTGCCGGTGGCCGCCATCGGGACGCCGGGCACGACGGTGATCGTCCGGGGGACGCTGTCCTCACCGAGCTCGGCCCGGACCAGTGCGGTCAGCGCGTCGAGGTCGGGCGTACGGCGGCCATCCAGGACGACGAACGCGTGCACAGCCTCGCCGCTGCGCTCGTCCGGGGCACCGGCCACGTACGCCTCGGCCACGTCGGGATGCCTCATGAGCACCTGCTCGATCGGGCCCGCGTAGACCACCATCGCGTTCACCATGATCACGTCCCGGGTCCGGCCGACGAGGTACAGGAAGCCGTCCGCGTCCTGGTAGCCGAGATCGCGAGTGCGCAACCAGCCGTCCCGGAGCGTGTCCTGGGTCTCCTCTTCCTGCCCCCAGTAGCGCGTCATCTGGTACGGCGCGCGCACGTAGATCTCGCCGGTGCGGCCCCTGTCGACCTCCCGCTCCGCCTCGTCCCGCACGCTGACCTCGACCTGCGGGTGGGGGCGGCCGACGGAGCCCAGCACGCGGTCCGGGCCGGCGGCGATGTCGGTGGGCGTGAGCATCGCGATGTTCCCGGCCTCGGTCTGCCCGTACCCCTGGTAGACCACCGGGCCGAGCCGCTCCACCGCCGCCGCCAGCCGGCGTGGGCTGATCGGCGAGCCTGACACCATGAGCGCACGCAGGCTGCCGACGTCGACCTGCTGCCGGCGGAGCACGTCGAGCATCTGGGAGAGCCGGGGCACCGTGATGATGGAGCCGGTGATCCGGTAGCGCTCTATCGCGTACGGGAACAGCGGCCGCCCCTCGTCGTCGGGGATCACGGCGGTCCCGCCGCCCAGCAGGCATGGCGCCAGGAACTCCAGCACCACCATGCTGGCCAGCGTGCCGAACAGCAGGTATCGCTCGAAGGCCATGGCGAACTCCGCCGCTGCGGGGGACCACGCGCGGGGCTGCCAGGTCCAGTGCGAGCTGAGCGCACGGTAGGTGATCGCGCAGCCCTTGGGCCGTCCGGTGCTGCCGCTGGTGAAGACGAGCGCGGCCACGTCGTCCGGGCGGGCCGTGACCCGGAGATCCCCGCCGTCACCGGGCTGCGCCAGCAGATCGATCGCGCTCGGGCACGGCCCCAGCGACAGCAGCGGAGCCGGTTCCGGCGCGGTCAGCAACGCTGCCGTCGACGTCTCCACCGTCGTCGCGTCGACGAGCACGTAGTCGACGTCCATCCCGAGCACGTGCGCGAGCTGACCCGCGGCGTACCCCGGCCGGACCGCGACGACGCGGCAGCCCAGCACATGGGCGGCGATGTGCGCGGCGAACGCCTCCGGCGAGACGGCGAGGTGGACGGCGATGCCCCGCCCGGGGCCGAGCCCGGCGCGGCGCATGGCGCCCGCCAGCCGGCCGATGAGGTCCAGCAGCTCGGCGCGCGAGACGCTGCGGCCGCCCTGCTCGAATGCTGGACTGCCAGGTGACTGCCGGAGCGCCTCCAGGAGAGATTGCGGGAACAGCGGCTCGATGGGATCGCGCATGGGACGGCTCCGGGCATATCGTCCTCGTAGAGCCTGATTGTCCTACCGGCTGGAGCGCATGTGAAGGTGATCGGTGCGGGTTTCGGCCGGACCGGCACGGCCTCGCTCAAGGCGGCGCTGGAGATGCTGGGATACGGCCCGTGCTACCACATGTCCACCGTCATCCGGGATCCGTACCGGGTCCGTCAGTGGCTGGAGATCTCGCATGGCCGCGGCCTCGGCTGGGATGAGGTGTTCGCCGGCTTCCAGAGTGCGCTGGACTGGCCGGCCGCCGCGTACTGGCGGGAACTGGCCGAGCACTACCCCGGCGCCAAGGTCATCCTCACCGTCCGAGACCCGGACCGGTGGTACGACAGCGTCAGCGCGACCATCTTCGCCCGTGCGCTGGCTGAAGCACGGCCGCTCCCGCTGCGCCGCCGGATCATCCGGTGGCTGGTCGCCCACCGTGCTCCGGACTTCGCCCTCTATCCCCGGATGGCGCGGGCCACCATGGTGGACCGCGTGTTCGGCGGCCGCATCGACGACCGCAAGCATGCGATCGAGGTCTTCGAACGGCACCTCGCCGAGGTGCGGGCCACGATCCCGGCCGACCGGCTGCTGGTCTTCGACGTCGCCGACGGCTGGCCACCGCTGTGCGAGTTCCTCGGTGTCCCCGTCCCCGGCGAGCCCTTTCCCCAGGTCAACGAACGCGAAGCGTGGCATCAGAAGCGTCGTGGCAGGCTGCTCCGGCTCATCGTCCTCGGCCGCTGACCGCGCTCCGGCTCGCTGTCGCGCATGCCCAGACCGACCACACGACGCCGGACGTCAGCCGCACCCGGACGTCGACGGTGACCGCCCGCCGCCGGCTGGCTGTGGGTCTGGGACGCTCCCGCTCCCGATCGCCAGCCAGGCGCCGATGGCGCCGGCCAGCGCCGCGGCGGCCGCCACGATCAGGGTCCGTCGGTTGCCGCCGGCAGGTTTTCAGCCGCTTCCGGATCCCCCTCCTGCGCTTCAAAATGGCGCTGGCACAGGCGCAGCCGGCGTGCGTCGCGCACCATGTAGGTTCCGAGGATGAGCTGGACGACGCTGCGGGCGACGTCCTCCCATCTATCGCGGAGCCAGATGTAGGCCAGCAGTGCGCGACGAGCACCGTGTGGTCCCTCCCGCGGCACGAGCAGGCATGGCCCACGGTTCGGCATCGAGCGGGTGTGGGACGCCGACGAGTACAGTGCGAAGCGTCTCATCGTCTCACGGGCGGCGACCCGCATGGTGATCGGCGCCAGCCGCCACGCCGGACACGAGCGGTTGGTGGCCACACCGAACGGGATGTGGTTGGCCTCCCGTGCGGAAAGCGTCTCCCACCGCGACGGGTCGAAGTGGTCAGGATCATCGAAGCCGACGCGATGGAACGCGGGGTAGTTGAAGCACAGCACCGAGCCCGCCGGGAGGGTGACGCCATTGCTGACCGCGATCTCCCCGGTGGTGATGCGGTGGGCGATCCCGAAGAGCGGGTAGAGGCGGAAGGTCTCCTCGATGACCTGGTCGAGGTAGCGGTCGTCCCCCACTGCCCGGGTCTGCGCCTCGGGGTGCTGTGCGAGCACCATCAGCAGGTGGGCCACCGCCTCAGACGTCTGCACGATCGCGGTGTTGAAGAAGGTGCCCTGCAGGTAGAGGGCACGCTCCCGGGTCGACAGGCCCGAGGGAAGCTCGTGGGGCAGGCCGCCGGCTTCGAGCCGGTCGGTGAGGAACCGGGTCAGACGGTCCCGCCGGTCCATGTGCCGCAGCCCGCAGCACTTGAGCGCGGTCACGACGTCGTCGGCGTTGTCCACGATGAGGTCACGCGCCAGGGGCGGACAGCGCTCCCCGAACACGACCTCGTAGTAGAACTCGGCCCATGCCGGCATCATGAGGTCGCGGAGCCGCACCAGCCGGGGGCCCTGGATGCCGCTGAGCGCCCGGGCCGAGCATCGCTCCGCCAGCGCCTCGGCCCGGGCGCGGGGCACGCCGAGGATGCGCCTGGTCGTGCGGGCGATCTCCTGGTAGCGATCCCCCGCCTCCAGGTGCTCCTGGTGCAGCTCGGCGCCCGGTGACAACCAGTACCAGAACAGGTCCGACAGGCCAGCCCCCCGGCTGCGCCCGTTCGCCGCCGGATGGGAGTAGACCTCCTTGAACTGCGCGGCGCCGACGAGGTCGCCGGGCACAGGAATCCCCTCGTGGCCGTTGAGGTGGGCGAAGACGCGGATGCGCAGCGCGACGACCCCCCTCGGCAGCCACAACGGGAGGCTCGCCACGACGAGCACGCACGTGGTCAGGACGAACACCGGGAGCACGTCTTCCTCCAGATGAGATCGGAGCTCACGTCGCGTGGCGAGCGGCAGCCGCACAGGGCCAGTGCCTGGCCGAGCTCGGCGCCGAGCATGTCCAGCACCCGGGCGACGCCGTTCTCGCCGTCCACTGCGAGCCCCCACAGGACGGGACGCCCGATCGCGACGGCGTCCGCGCCGAGGGCCAGGGCCTTGAGGACGTCGGTGCCGCGACGGACTCCGCCGTCCAGCAGCAGCGGAACCGTCCCGCCGACGGCGTCCGCGACGGGTGGCAGCAGCTCGATCGTGGCCGGCACGGTGTCGAGCTGGCGTCCGCCGTGGTTGGAGACGGCGAGCGCGTCGATTCCGCGGTCCACCGCCAGCCGCGCGTCCTGTGGGTGGACGACACCCTTGAGCACGATCGGCAGCGCGGTGACCGACCGCAGCCAGTCGATGTGGTCCCAGGACAGGTCGGCCCGGAAGGCGATCGGCCGTCCGTCCATGTGCGCGCAGGCCATTCCGGGTGGGAGGTCGAGGAAGCCGTTGCGCAGGTCCCGCTCGCGGCGGCCGAACACCGGCGAGTCCACCGACACCATCACCGCCGCGCTGCCCGCCGCCTCGGCACGCCGGACGAGCTGCTCGGTGAAGCCGAGGTCGGGCTGGACGTAGAGCTGGAACCACAGATCGGCGCCGGTCTCGGCGAGCTCCTCGATCGCCACCGTCGACGCCATGCTGACGACCATGATCAGGCCGGCCTTCGCGGCGGCTCGCGCGGTTGCCAGCTCCCCGTCGGGGTGAGCGAGCCGGTGGAACGCGGTCGGTGCGACGATGACGGGCTGGGCAGCGCGGCGGCCGAGCAGGGCGACAGCCAGGTCCCGTGTCTGGCTGCCGCGCAGCACGCGTGGTACCAGGCCGATGTGGGCGAAGGCCGTCTCGTTGGCCCGCACGGTGACCTCGTCGCCGGCGCCGCCGGCGAAGAAATCGTAGACGGCAGGCTCGAGGTGGCGGCGTGCCTCCTCCTCGAGCTCCCGGAGCGAGAGGGGCTCCATTAGCGCTCAGGCCGGGACCCGGCCCAGCTCGCGGGCGAGGAAGGCTTGCAGCGGTTCCCGGTGCACGGTCTCGTCGGTCCATTCGTTCTCGAGGTTCTCGGTCACGTGGTGCTCTGCGACGAACGCTCCGAGCCGGTACGCCCGGACGACCGGGTGCAGGTAGCGGCCCTTGGCCGCGGACTCGGCGTCGGACTGGGCGATGCGGCCCACCGAGATGTCGAACGGGTCGAACCGGTCGTGGTCGGGGCCGTACTCCAGGGTGACCGTGACGTAGTCGCCGGTGGTGTTTCTCAGGACGTAGTCGACGGGCAGCTCCTCGTAGTGGCGAGCGGTCCCGTCCGGGTCGACCGTGATCAGGTCGCAGAGGAAGCCGAACTGCTGCCAGAGGGCCGAGGACCGGTTGACCCGGGTGATCACGGCGTCCGCCAGCGCCTGGGGCTCGGCGGGGAGGAGCCGATGGGGCCATTCCTCCCCGTGGTACTTGCGTTCCAGCATGTGATGCAGGGCCCGGATCCCGTACCGGAAGCCGTGGATGAACCCGCCGGTCGACCGCTTGAAGTCGCGGACCTGCATGAGCGTCCCGGCGAAGTACAGGTCCGGGACGTTGACCGACTCCCACTCGGCCGTCTGGGCGGGGAAGCGGTCGTCGATGACCAGCTCGGGACGGCAGGTCGGGTCGAAGATCGACGGCTCGAACCGGAAGCCGGTGCACACGATCACCCGGTCGTAGGGGATGTCCTTGGTGACCTCGTTCGCCCGGGCGAAGCTCACCGTGACCAGATAGGAGCCGTTCCGGCGCTCGATGCGCTGGATCGTCCCGTCGAGGAGCGCGTTCTGCGACTTGAGCTGATAGGTGTCGAGCAGGTTGTTGTTGACCGCGCGCAGATGCCCCACGTAGTGGGTCCGCCACGCCATCCGGATGGACTCCGGGCCCGCGACGTGGATCACCGCCGCCGTCTCGATCAGGTTGTCCGCGGTCTCGAATCCGGAGTTGCCCTTGCCGATGATCAGCACCCGTTGATCCATGAAGTCATTGGGGTCCACCGAGACGGTGCCGTACAGCTCCGCGGTCTCGATACCGGGGATCGGTGGGACGTACGGCACCGAGACGCCGGTCGCCACAACCAGCCGCTTCGCCTCGTAGATCCCACCCTGGTCGTCGGTCGTGCGGAACGCCCCGTCGTGGTGGCTGACGCGGACGACCCGGGTGTCGTAACGGACACGCAGATGGAACGCGCTGGCGAAATCCGCCAGATACCGGACCATGTCGTCGGCGGCGGGGAGGTAGCGGCCGGTGTAGCGCGTGAAGCGCAGGTGTGGGTCGTCGGACAGCAGCGAGTTCCAGTCCCTGCGCAGGTTGAGCTCGGGGTCGTCCCAGCCGGTGTGCGGCTTGTTGATCGAGATGAGCTGCCGGTGCCGGGGGAACCGACGGAAAAACGTGCCTGGCGCCGGACCGGCCTCGACGACCAGGTAGTCCCGTCCGGCCCGCTCCAGGAAGAAGCCGAGCTGCAGCCCTGCCGGACCCGCGCCGATCACCAGATAGTCCATGGGTCTCCCTCCAGTTGTGGTACGAGTGGTGTCCGGGGACGCATGGGCGGCCAACTCGGTCGCGGTGATCTCCTCCAGCCGCCGCCGGCGGGTCTCGACGCCGTAGCGGGCAACCGCCAGGGCGGCCAGCGCGGTCGGGATGGCACCGAGCGCCGCAGCACCCCTGAGGCTGGGCGGGGCCAGTCCGATCACGACGACGCTCACACCCAGCAGCCCGCCCGCGCGGGCGCAGGCTCCCGCCAGGCCGGTTCCCCTGGCCCGGACGCGTGTCGGGTACACCTCCGAGCTGTACGGCGTCAGCACCGCGAGGATGGAGTTCGTGCCCACCAGTAGGAGCACGATGAGCGCCTGGAGCACGAATGGGTGGTCCCCCACCCGCCGCCCCAGCGCAACGAAGGCGAAGAGGGTGGCCGAGGTGAGCAGGACGACGCCGATCATCGTCCGCTTGCTGCTCCAGAAGCCGTAGAGCAACGCCACGGCGAACACCGCCGGGAACCCGATGATGGCGGCGCCGGCGAGCAGGCGTTCGGCCGCGCCGGTCTCCAGTCCCAGCTGCCG
>DASUPQ010000748.1 GCA_036280995.1 Actinomycetota bacterium
GCAGTTGATTGACAGATGTCGATGTATGCTGGCACCCTCGGGATCGACGTTCATCGATACGAGAGGACCTGTTGGATGGCGACCGCCACCGCAGCCGACCCGGCCACCACGGCAGCCGCCTGCTGCGCCCCGCTGGGAGCACCGTCGCGGACGGACGCCGAGGCCGAGGCGACGGCCCGGCTGTTCAAGGCCCTGGCCGACCCCCACCGGGTCAGGATCGTCAACCTGCTGGCCACCAGCCCCGACCCGGTGTGCGTGTGCGAGTTCACCGGGCCGCTCGGGCTCAGCCAGCCGACCGTCAGCCACCACCTCAAGAAGCTGGTCGCGGCCGGGCTCCTGGAGCGCGAGCAGCGCGGGACCTGGGCCTACTACTCGCTGCGACCTGACGCCCTGGACGGCCTGACCGCCGCCCTCGACCTCCAAGGAGCCAGCCGATGAGCACCTTTCAGACCGGTCAGGACGCGCTGCGTGAGCAGGTCCGGGACCGCTACGCGGCCGCCGCCCTCAAGGTCACCCGCGGCCAGAGCGACTGCGGCTGTGGGCAGCCGGCCGACTGCGGCTGCGACAGCGGCTGCTGTGGGGGCGCCGCGACCGCCGAGGAGCCCGGCTTCGGGGCCGAGCTGTACGCCGCCCTGGACCGTGACGAGCTGCCCGACAGCGCCGTGCTGGCCAGCCTGGGCTGCGGCAATCCCACGGCGGTGGCCGAGCTGCACGCCGGCGAAACGGTCCTGGACCTGGGCTCCGGAGGCGGCATCGACGTGCTGCTGAGCGCCAAGCGGGTCGGGCCGGCGGGCAAGGCCTACGGGCTCGACATGACCGAGGAGATGCTCGCCCTGGCCCGCGGCAACGCCGCCGAGGCCGGTGCAACCAACGTCGACTTCCTGAAGGGTCAGATCGAGGCCATCCCGCTGCCCGCCGAGACCATTGATGTGGTGATCTCCAACTGCGTGGTGAACCTGTCGGTCGACAAGCCGGCGGTGTTCGCCGAGACCTACCGGGTCCTGAAGCCGGGCGGCCGGATCGGGATCACCGACGTGGTCGCCGAGGACCACCTGACGCCGGAGGAGCGGGCCGAGCGGGGCGCCTGGGTCGGCTGCATCGCCGGGGCCCTCGCCAAGACCGAGTACGAGAACGGGCTGGCCGCGGCCGGCTTCGCCGACATCGCCGTGACCTTCACCCACCCGGTCGGCGACGGCCTCCACTCGGCCATCGTCAAGGCCACCAAGCCAGCCAACGCCACCTCCACCGCGGCCGTGGCCGCCGCCACCCGTCGCGAGCTCCCGGTCGTGCAGCAGTCCGGCTGCTGCTGACCTGACCCGGCCAGCGCCCGGGCGAGGCTCCCACTCGTCCGGGCGCCAGGCCGTTCTCCCGCTGACCGGAACCCAGGGACCACCCGCCACACGCTCTTACATCGACGATAGTTGCCATGGCTATAGCCACCATGTATACTATCGCCGTGTCGCGACCAACCGAGCACCCCACCACCGGCTACCTCCTCTGGCGGCTCACCACCAAGCTGCGCGCGGGCGTCGACCGGATCCTCGACCCGCTTGGCCTGACCCACGCCCAGTACACCCTGCTCGCATCCCTCTACGGCTACTCCCGGACCGGAGCCCAGCCGAGCCAGCGAGAACTTGCCGACTGGACGGGCCTGGAACCGATGTTCGTCTCCAAGCTCGCCCGCGCCCTGGAAGAGGCCGGCCTGATCGAGAGGACCAAGCATCCGGCCGACCCCCGCGCCGTCCAGCTCCGCCTCACCGACGCCGGCACCGACATCGCCCAGCGCGCCATCGGCATCGTCCACGCATTCCAAGAGGAGTTCACCGCACCGATCGGAGGGACCCAGAGCCAGCGAACCCGCGACCTCGCCCGCACCCTGCAGACCCTGCTCGGCACCGAGCACAGGAGCGACCCCATGCCACAACCGACGACATTGACCGGCCAGGACGTCGGCGAAGCCGAAGGCGCCCTTTCCGCCCTCCTCGACCGGGTCCTCGCCGGCACCAACAGCGGCATCACCCGCACCCAGTACATCGCCCTGCGCGTCCTGGCCCTCCGCGGCCCCGTCCCGTCACCCGCCGATCTCCACGACTACCTCGCCAGCCAGCCGCAACTGGGCCTGGACCGACCCCAGGTCGCCAAGCTCCTCCACAGCCTTGAAGCCAGAGGCCTCATCGCCAGCAGCGCTCCCGACGGCCCGGGGCCCACCCAGCTCACCACCGAAGGCGCCGCCCTGCAGGCCAGACTGGCCGACGCCGTTGCCGCCCTGACCGAGCGCCTCTACGCCGACCTCGACCCGGACGACCTCGCCACCGCCCACCGGGTCCTGGTCGAGCTCACCCAACGTGCCAACCGCCTCCGCGATGAACCTTGAAGCTCCCCCCGGCACAGCCCGAAGCCATCTACAGGCGCAGCACCAGCGGAACCGAGCGGTCTTCTTGACTTCCGGCGTAGAATCTGCTATGGCGCCCGGGGCCAGGACGGGTTCCGCGATGCGACCCGGGAGGAAGAGCGGCGTCGGGCGCCCCACCGTGGGGAGGTGGTGCCTATTGGAAGCCCCTGCGAACAGCGGAGAACGTGCTGGGGGTCGGAGCGCCTCCACTTCGCCCCCGGCCCCCAGCCGTTCCTCACCGGTCGTGGGCGGCCAGGTAGGTGTCCTTGCGCCCCTTGCGCCAAGCAGATGGGCGAGCTTGTGTACCGCCCCGGGTGGCGGCGGCTGGGCGAGGCGAAGCCGTCGCGTTCCAGGCCGTCGACCAGGACGGTGATGGTGCGGGCGCTGACCCCGAGCCGGTCGCGCAGGGCCGTCATGATCTGGGGTCCTTCCTCGGCGAGTTCGTGGAGCAGCCGCATCCGCGGGTAGGTCATGCCCGC
>DASUPQ010000749.1 GCA_036280995.1 Actinomycetota bacterium
GAGGCGGATCGGTAACCGGGGCTGGGGACAACCCGGAGCACCCGTCGCCGCCTTCGGCTACCCTCCCGAATCAGGGGCCCCGGAACCAGCGGGTCGGGGTGCCGCGCGCCGAACCGGGTGCCAGACCGAGCCCCGAATCGAGTGCCGAACTGGGTGCCGAACCAGGCCCCGGGCGGCGCGGCCATGGCCCCTGGCATCCCGCGACCCAGCTGGAGATCCTGCATGCGGCCCCGGCGTTCGCGGTCGTCGGGGTCGGGCTGGCCTTCGGGCTGGTGGCCATGCGGGCCGACCCGCAATGGGACCGGCTGGCCCTGCTGGCCGGGCTGCTGGGATGCAACCAGTACGCCGCCGGGGCCCTCAACGACGCCGTCGACGCCGAGGCCGACGCCGCCGCCGGCCGGGGCAAGCCGATCCAGCGCGGGGTGATCTCCCGCCGGGCGGTGGCCACGGCGGCCGTCGTCGCCGGGGTCGCCTCGCTCGGCTTCGGCCTCGCCCTCGGCCCGGCCACCTTCGCCCTGGCCGTGGTCGGGCTGGCCTGCGCCTGGTCCTATGACCTGTGGCTGAAGGGGACGATGTTCAGCGCCCTGCCGTTCGCGGTCGCGGTGCCGATCGTGCCGCTGTTCGGCTACGGCGCCGCCGGGCGCTTCCCGCCCGTGCTGTGGTGGGCCTGGCCGATCGGCGCCCTGCTGGCCGTGGCCACCCACCTGGCCGACGCCCTGCCCGACGTGGAGCGGGACCGGGCCACCGGGGTCCGGGGGCTGGCCACCCGGCTCGGGGTCGGCCGGGCGGCCGCCGTCGCCGCCGCCTGCTACGCCGCCGCCGTGGTCATGGCCCTGTGGTCGGGGCTGGCCGCCGGGGACCGCCCCGTGGTGGTGGCCGGGGCGGCCCTGGCCGTCGTCCTCGGCCTGGCCGCCGTGCCGGCCGGGGCCCGCGGCCCGGCCGGCCGCCGGGTCGCCTACCGGCTGCTCCTGGCCGGCATGGCCGCCCTCGCCCTCGGCTGGGCCGGCGCCGTCCGCCCCTGACCGCGGCGCCGGAGCCGGATCAGGTGCTTCGTGGGAGTTCGTGTGGGTTCTCGGGCCGCCAACCCGGGGGGCTGTGGACAGCTGGTTACCTCCTGGGCGCCTCGTCGTATTACGCTTCAGCGGTCGTTCCGGCGACCATGAGCCTCACCGCCGACGCGCACCACGGAGGTCGTGCATGGTGCTCCCCGCGCTTGATGGCAAGACCCGCTGCCGTTGGGCCGCCACGGATCCGGTCCTCGCCACCTACCACGACAACGAGTGGGGCGAGGCCCCGGTCGGTGATGCCGGCTGGTTCGAACGCCTCAGCCTCGAGGTGTTCCAGGCCGGCCTGTCCTGGCGCACCGTGCTCGCCAAGCGCGACGGCTTCCGCCGCGCCTTCCACGACTTCGAGCCCAAGATCGTCGCCGCCTTCACGGCCAAGGACGTCACCGGCGTCCTGCGCGACCCCGGGATCGTCCGCAACCGGGCCAAGGTCCTGGCCACCATCGAGAACGCCAAGGTCGTGCTCGCCCTGGCCGACGAGCACGGCTCCTTCGGCGAGTGGGTCGCCGCCCAGCCGGACGACCTCGAGGGCCAGCAGCGGGTCTACCGCCAGACCTTCCAGTTCGCCGGCCCTCAGGTGGTGGAGGCGTTCCTGCAGAGCGTCGGCCGGGTCCCGGCGCCGCACGAGCCGGGCTGCTGGCGTCTCGACTAGCCCGGCCACCCCGGGCCGGGCCGGCGGGCCCGGGCCCTCAGGGTGGCTCAGCTCGGCGGGGGGACGTAGCCGCCGGTCACCTCCGCCAGCAGGCCGGCGAAGGTGATCGCCGTGTCGTCCTCGAACAGCGGGCCCACCACCTGGGCGCCGACCGGCAGCCCGCCGGTGGTCCGCCCGACCGGCGCGGCCACCGCCGGCAGACCGGGCAGGGCCGCGTGCGCGACCCAGAACGCCTGGTCGGCGTAGGGCCGCTCCCCCTCGGGGGTGGCGATCGTGCGGGCCTCGAAGGGCCGGGGGTCGTGCGGGAAGGCCGGGGTGAAGCTGGCCGGGCAGAGGAACACGTCGACGTCGCCGAACCAGTGGGTCCAGGCGGCCCGGGCGGCCATGCGCCGGTGCTCCTGGCCGACGACCTCGGCGAACGCCGGCAGGTCGTCGCCGGGCTGCTGGTAGGCGAAGAAGAGCCCGACGTGGAACCCGAACGACTCGGCCTCGCGCGCCGGGTCGATGCCGTCGGGCCAGCCCTCGACCACCGTCGCCCCGGCCCGGGCCAACGCGTCCACGGCGTCCGACAACGGTCCCGCGACCTCGCTGGAGACGGGCGCCTGGTCGTGGTCGAGCACCACCCCGACCCGGAAGTCCCGCAGCCGGGTGTGGCGCGGCGGCGGCAGCGTCCAGGCATAGGCCCTGGCGGCCGGGACCTCGGGGCCGGCGGTGACGGCCAGGGCGGTCCGCAGATCGGCGGCCGAGCGGGCCAGCGGCCCGACCGCCGACAGGTAGGTCATGTCGCTCGGCCCGGCCGGGGGGCCGGGCGGCTGGAACCCGGTCAGGGGGACGACGCCGACGCTGGGCCGGACCCCGTAGACGCCGCAGTAGCTGGCCGGGAGGCGGATCGAGCCGACCAGGTCCGAGCCGTACTCGAGGAAGCTCAGCCCGGCGGCCACGGCCGCGGCGGCGCCGCCCGACGAGCCGCCGGGGCTGCGCGCCGGATCCCACGGGTTGCTGGTGACACCGTGGAGCTCGTTGGCCGTCTGCCCGAAGTCGCCGAGCATGAAGGCCACGTTGGTCTTGCCCACGACGACCGCGCCGGCCTCCCGGAGCCGCCGCACGACGGTGGCGTCGGCGGCGGCCACGTGGTCCTTGAAGGCGGGGTTGCCCCAGGTGGTGGGCAGCCCGGCGACGTCGAAGGCATCCTTGACGGTGATGGGGACGCCGTGCAGCGGCCCCAGCTCGCCGCCCCGGGCGGCCGCCTCGTCGGCGGTGGCGGCCTCACGCAGCGCCGCCTCGGCCCGCAGCTCGACCACGGCGTTGAGCGCCGGGTTGACGGCCTCGATCCGCGCCAGCAGGGCCTCGGTCAGCTCCCGGGACGACACCTCCTGGCGGCGCAGCATGGCGGCCACGTCGGTCGCCGGCAGCATCAGGGTCTGGTCCATGTCGTGTCCGCCCGTCATCGGAAGGTGGCGCCCGGCACCCACCGGTGTAGGGCCTCCCCCAGGGGCAGGGTCAAGCCTCTGGGTCCGCGGCGGGTTCCAGCTCGGCCGCGTAGGCGATGATGGTGACGCCGGGAAGCTCCTCGTCGCCCTCGGGTTCGCGCTTGAAGCCGGCCCGCTCGTACATGGCCCGGGCCACGGGCATCCACTCGGTGGTGTGCAGGGCCATGCGGCGCTTGCCGGCCGCCCGGGCCCGGTCCAGGCAGGCCTGGAGCAGAGCCCGGCCGATGCCGCGCCCGCGGGCCGCCGGGTCGACGGCCAGGAGCCGGAACATGGCGTCGTCGGGCCGCCACTGCATCGACCCGGGAGCCAGGTAGAGCGTGACCGTCCCCACCACCCGCCCGTCCTCGACCGCGACCAGCAGCACCCCCTGGGCGGCCCGGGCGGCCGCGTCGGCCATCTCGGCCAGGTAGCGCCGCCACGAGGGCGCGAACGGCCCGTCGGGGTCGGCCGGGGCGAACTCGGCGTTGGCCGCCACCGTCACCCGCCCGGCCGCCGCCACCTCCGCGTCGGTCCGCGCCTCCCGGATCTCGACCGGGCTGATCGGCCACCCACCCTAGTCGGGCACGTACAGGAAGTAGTCGCCCTCCTGGTCGTCCCATTCCATGTTGACGGTGCCCTTGGCCGCGGCGGCCTTGACGAACTGGAGGAAGCCGGCGTAGCCGAAGTCCTTCTCGGACCAGTTGGGGTCGCGCTTGCGCATCTGGTCCTTGAGCCCGGACAGCGGGACCTCGTCGTCGTCGCCCTGGAGCTCGAGCAGGGTCTGGCGGAGCAGGTCGAAGGCCTTGTCGGCCTGGCCGGACTCGGGGAAGTCGACCGCCGGGTCGCCGGGGGCCTGGCCCTCGGTGAGGGCGACGATGCCGTTGCGCTCGGCCTGGGCGAGCAGCTCCCGGAAGGCGCGGAAGCCGTAGTCGGACTCGGCGAAGGTCGGGTCCTTGCGCAGCAGGGCCCGCTTGAGCGACGAGGCCAGCACGGGCTCGGCGCCGCTCTGCTTCAGCCCGGCCAGGGTCTGGGTGAGCTGGCGCTGCAGCTCCTGCAGGTCCCGCTGGCCGGCCGGCTTGGCGCCGTCGTCCTTGCGTGGCTTGCTGGCCCGCCGCGGCGGCCGGGCGCCCCCGTTGCCGCCGCCGTTGCCGGCCCGCCGGCCGCCCTGGGAGACCAGCTCGCCGACCCCGGGCAGGCGGTCGTAGAACAGGAACTCGTCGCAGGCGGGGGGGAGCAGGTTGGAGGTCGAGCCCTTGACCCCGATGCCGATGACCCGCCGGTTCAGGGCCCGCAGGGCCGCCACCAGCGGGGTGAAGTCGCTGTCGCCCGAGCAGATCACGAAGGTCGACACGAACCCGCGCTCGTAGGCCAGCTCCATGGCGTCCACGGCCAGCTTGATGTCGGCGGCGTTCTTGCGCACCGCCCCGGTCCGCTGGGGGATGTCGATCAGCTCGCAGTTGTGCTCGACCAGGGTGCGGCGGTCGCCGGCGAACAGCGTCCAGTCGGCATAGGCCCGCCGGGCCACCACCCGGCCCCGCTCGGCCAGGGCGTCCATGATCGGGCCGACGTCGAAGCCCCGGCCGATCTCCCTGGCCCCGATGACCAGGTTCTCGTGGTCGATGAACAGCGCGATGCGTGCTTCCTCGTCAGGCATGGGTGAACACTACGCCGTAACCTGTGGCCGTGCCTACGACCCGGGTGTGCGTCATCGGGGCCGGCCTGGCCGGGCTGGCCGCGGCCGTGGCCCTGGCCGAGGGCGGGCTGGAGCCGCTGGTGCTGGAGGCCCGCCGGCGGGTCGGGGGGCGGGTCCACTCGCGGCGGCTGGCCAACGGCGCCGTGGTCGAGCTCGGGGCCGAGTTCGTCGAGGCCGACCACGAGACGCTGGTCGCCACCGCCGCCCGCCTGGGCCTGGCCATGGCCCCGGCCGGCATGGCCTACGGCGACCGCGACCCCCGCGGCGGCCTCGGCACCGACCGGGCCACCGTCCTGGCCGAGGTCGCCCGCCTCCGGGACCTGCTGACCGCGCCGCCCGCCGGCGGCCCCGGCGAGCCCGGCCCGGGCGGCCCCGACCTCCTGGGGCCCGGGCGGTCGGTGGCCGAGGTGCTGGACGGGCTGCCCCTCGACCGGGCCGCCCGCGAGGCCATCGCCGCCCGCCTGCAGGTGTCGACCGGCCAGCCGGTCGGGGAGCTGGCCGCGGCCGTCCTCGGCCACGCCGGCTCGAGCTTCTCGACCCGCGAGAGCCTCCGCGTCGCCGGCGGCAACCAGCGGATCGCCCTGCGGCTGGCCGAACGGCTCCCCGGCGCCGTCCACCTGGGCGTGCCCGTGCAGGCGGTCAGCTGGTCGGGCCCGGGCGTGCGGGTCGCGGTCGAGGGCGCCGAGCTGGACGCCGAGGCCTGCCTGCTGGCCGTGCCCGCCTCGGTCATCGGCCGGATCCGCTTCGATCCGCCCCTCCCGGACTGGAAGGCCGGCGCCCTCGGCCGGGTCGCCTACGGCCACGCGGCCAAGCTGTTCGTGCCCCTGCGCCGGGTGCCGCCGCCCAGCGCCGTCCTGTCCGTCCCCGACCACTACTGGACCTGGACCGCCAAGGGCGCCGACGGCGCCGTCCAGCCGGTGGTGAGCGCCTTCGCCGGCTCCGCCCCCGCCCTGGCCGCCCTGGAGGTCAGCGCCGGCCCGGCGGCCTGGCGCCGCCGCCTGGCCGCTCTCCGCCCCGACCTCGACCTCGACCGCGGCGCCGTCCTCTCCACCTGGGACGACGACCCCTGGATCGAGGCCGCCTACTCCACCCGCACCCCCGCCTTCCGCCCCGGCGACCCCGACCTCCTCGCCCGCCCCGTCGGCCCCCTCCACTTCGCCGGCGAGCACACCGCCGGCCCCTGGTCCGGCCTCATGGAAGGCGCCCTCCGCAGCGGCCACCGCGCCGCCACCGACCTGGCGGCCGCCCACGGCGGCTAGCCGAGGTTGCGGGCGACCTTGTACGAGGCTGCCTGGGCGACCGGGCGGACGACCATGAAGTCGATGTCGACGTGCGGGGGGCGGGTGACGGCCCAGGTGATGCAGTCGGCGATGTCGTCGGCGGTCAACGACTCCACGCCGGCGTAGACCTCGTCGGCGCGGGACTGGTCGCCGCGGAAGCGGATGACCGAGAACTCGGTCTCGACCATGCCCGGGGCGATCTCGGTGATGCGGATGGGCTCGCCGTTCAGCTCCAGGCGGAGGGTGTCGGTGATGGCCCGGACGGCGTGCTTGGAGGCGGTGTAGCCGGCGCCGCCTTCGTAGACCTCGAAGCCGGCGATGGAGCCGAGGTTGACGATGTGGGCGTGGGGGGCGGCCCGCAGCAGGGGCAGGAACGTGCGGGTGACCCGCAGCAGGCCGACGACGTTGGTGTCCATGGTGACCTGCCAGTCGGCGTCGCGGCCGTCGGCCACCGGGTCGAGGCCGGGGCCGGTGCCGGCGTTGTTGACCAGCAGGTCGGCGTGGCCGTAGCGGTCGCCGACGGCGGCCGCGAAGGCGTCGACCGAGGCCGGGTCGGTGACGTCCAGGGACAGGGTGGTGGCCCCGACCTCCTCGGCCAGGGCCTGGAGGCGGTCGGCGCGGCGGGCCCCGGCGACCACGTGGAAGCCGGCCCGGGCCAGCTGGCGGGTGCTGGCCGCCCCGATCCCGCTGGACGCCCCGGTGACGACCGCGATCCGCTCGCCGGGCATGGGCGACCTCCTGTCAGCGTGGGGACGGGTAGACCCGCTCGGGGGTGAGGACGTAGACCAGGCGGCGCTCGGCGACCATGGCCGCCCGGTACTCCTCCAGGTCGTCGGGGTCGCGGCCGGTGGCCGCCCGGTACAGGCGCAGGTTGTCCTCGACCCGGCGCTCGCGCCGGGTCTCGACCGGCCCGCTGACGGTCAGCCACTCCCCCCAGAAGCCCTTGCCGAGCACGGTCAGGCTGGCGAACGGCCGCGCCGCCAGGTACCGGGTCCGCACCCGGAGGTCCGTGCCCGAGCTCCACAGCTGGTCGTCGACCAGGGCGCACAGCACCGGCACGGCGTGGGGCCGGCCGCGGTCGTCCACGGTGGCCATCACGGCGCTGTGGTTGGCCTCCAGGAACGCGCGCTGCTGGTCGGACAGGATCTCGGCCATGGCTGCTCCCCCGCGGCGGATGGATGGAGCGGTTACTGTACCGGGCCGGGATGGGCCCGGTAGGCCAGCCCGCCCGCGGCCAGGTCGCGCCAGAAGCCGGGGTAGGTCTTGGCCACGCAGCCGGGGTCCTCGAGGACGACGCCGGGGACGCGGGCGGCCACGGCGGCCAGGGCCATGGCCATGCGGTGGTCGCCCCAGGTGGCCAGCCGGGCCGGGCGCAGCCGCTCGGGGCCGGCGCCGTCGATGACCAGCCCGTCGGGCAGCTCGGTGACGTCCACGCCGAGCTTGCCCAGCTCGGCGGCGAGGGCGGCCAGGCGGTCGGTCTCGTGGCCGCGGGTGACGGCGACCCCGCGGACGCGGGAGCGGCCGGCGGCCAGCGCGGCCAGGGCGGCCACGGTGGTGACCTGGTCGGGCATGGCCGTCAGGTCGGCGTCGGCCGGGCCGAGCCGGTCGGGGCCGTGGACGGTCAGGCAGGCGCCGTCGCGGGTCACGGCCGCCCCCATCTGCTCCAGCAGCCCGGGCAGGGCGGCGTCGGGCTGCAGCGTGCCGGGGGTGGCGTTGGTCACCGTGACCTGCCCGCCGGTGGCGGCGGCCAGGGCGAACAGGTGGGCGGCGGCGCTGGCGTCGTACTCGACGGCCAGGTCCCTCGCCCGGTAGGGCCGGCCGGCCTCGACCCGCCAGGCGGCCGGGCCGGCCGGCTCGACGGCGGCGCCGAAGTCGCGCATCAGCGCCGCGGTGAGGTCCACGTAGGCGGCCGCCCCGAGCCGCTCGGCGGTCAGGGTGACCGGCCGGCGGGCATAGGGGGCGACCAGCAGCACGGCGCTGGCGAACTGGCTGGAGGCGGCCGTGTCCACGGTGGCCCGGCCGCCGGCCAGGCCGCCACCGGCCGCGGTCACCGGGGGCAGCCCGCCGTGGTCGGCGACCTCGGCCCCGAGGGCCCGCAGCGCCGCCACCAGCGGCCCCACCGGCCGCCGGAGCAGCGGCGCCGCCCCGGTGACGGTCGCCCCGGCCGGGGTCAGGGTGGCCGCCGCGGCCAGGAACCGCATGGTCGTCCCCGACAGCCGCGCGTCCAGGGCCCGGCCCGGGCTGGCCGGCCGCCCCCCGGTCCCCGTCACCGTCCAGGTGCCGGCCAGGTCGACCCCGGCGCCCAGCTCGGCCAGGGCGGTGGCCATGGCCTCGGCGTCGTCGCTGGGGGCGGCGTCAGCAAGCCGGCTGGGGCCGTCGGCCAGGGC
Source organism: Actinomycetota bacterium (assembly GCA_036280995.1). Lineage (NCBI taxonomy): Bacteria > Bacillati > Actinomycetota > Actinomycetota bacterium. The sequence goes on from DASUPQ010000749.1 coordinate 8,546, forward strand.
GGCG
>DASUPQ010000750.1 GCA_036280995.1 Actinomycetota bacterium
GCCGGCGCTCCACCAGCCCGTCGTTGGTCAGCTCGGCCAGCGCCTGCCGGACGGTCATCCGGCTGACCGAGAACCGCTCGCACAGCTCGGCCTCGCTGGGCAGGGGAGCGCCCGGGCGAGCCCCCTCGACGAGGGTGCGCAGGTACCGTTCAATCTCCCGGTAGCGCGTCGTTCCGGGCGTATGTGCTTTCGTTGACGGCACCATGGCTCCACGATATGGTCCCGATTATGTCTAGACAAGTGGGCTGGACACAGGCCGCCATCGCGTTGCTGGAGAAGCTCGACCAGACGCAAGGGGCCGGGCTCGACCATGCGGCGGCGATCTGCGCCGAGGCCATCGGCAGTGGCGGCCTCGTCCACCTCTTCGGCACCGGGCACAGCCGCATGTCGGTCGAGGAGATGTTCCCCCGCTACGGGTCCTATCCGGGCTTCCACCCGATCGTCGAGCTGTCGACCACCTTCCACACCCAGGTCGTCGGGGCCAACGGGCAGCGCCAGGCCATGTTCATCGAGCGGGTCGAGGGGCTGGCCGAGGTCATCCTGCGCAACTTCCACCTCGGCCCCCCGGACGCCATGGTCGTGTTCAGCGCCCGCGGGGTCACCGCCAACCCGATCGAGATGGCCATGGGCGCGCGCCGCCGCGGCCTGCCGGTGATCGCCGTGACCTCGGTGGCCGAGTCGCGCGCCGCCGCCCTGGGCCACTCGTCCGGCACCCGGCTGCTCGACCACGCCGACGTCGTCATCGACCTCGGCACCCCGGTCGGCGACGCCCTGGTCACCATCGACGGCCTGGCCACGCCCGTCGGGCCCGGGTCCAGCGTCACCGCCGTGGCCGTGGTGAACGAGATCAAGGTCCGGACCGCCGACCTGCTGGTGGCCCGCGGCGCCCTGCCGCCGGTGCTGACCAGCGGGTCGGTGGTGGGCGACGAGGAGTCGGCGCGTCTGTTCGACGCGGCCTACGACGAGCACGCGCGCCGCCTCGCGCACGTGCTCACCCGAGCAAGGGAGGACACTCCATGAGGCGATCCAGATGGATGCGGATGGGCATCCTGGTGGCCGCCCTGAGCATCGCGGCCACGGCCTGCGGTGGCGGGGACGACGACTCCGGCGGTGGGACCGGGGGCGGGCCGGCCCAGAAGACCGATGACTTCGTCATCGGCGTCAGCAACACCCTGGCCGGCAACGGCTGGCGCGAGCAGATGATCTGCTCGGTCAAGGCGCAGGCCCTGGCCAGCGGCAAGGTCAGCAAGGTCATCGCCATCTCCAAGAACGGCGGCCCGAACGAGCAGATCCAGGACCTCCAGAACCTGATCTCCCAGGGCGCCGACGCCATCATCGTCAACCCGTCCGACCGGGAGAAGCTCAACCCGGTGATCCAGCAGGCCACCCAGAAGAAGATCGTGGTCGTGGCCGTCGACCAGGCCGTGTCCGAGCCGACGGCCTACGTCGCCACCAACGACCAGGTCGCCTACGGCCGCCTGGGCGCCGAGTGGCTGGCCGAGCAGCTCGGCGGCAAGGGCAACGTCCTCTACATGCGCGGGATCGACGGCGTGCCGGCCGACGCCGACCGCGACAAGGGCTTCCAGGAGGTCATGGCCCAGAACCCGGACATCAAGATCAAGGAGGTCTTCACCGGCTGGGACTTCACCAAGGGCGGGGACATCGCCGTCCAGGAGCTCGGCTCGGGGAACTACGACGGCGTCTGGACCTCGGGCATCGACTACACCGTGGTCAACGCCTTCAAGACCGTCGGCAAGGAGCCGGTCCCGGTCGTCGGGGCCGACAACAACGAGTTCATCCAGCAGCTGCTCGACGGCTCGCCCGGCGCCGCCGTCACCAACCCGGCCGTCATCGGCGGGGTGGGGACGGCCATCGCTCTTGATGTGCTCTCGGGCAAGACGGTGAAGCGCGAGACCCTGCTGACTCCCGAGGTCTGGGACGCCGAGCAGGACAAGGCGACCCTGGAGGCCAACAGCTTCCCCGACCGCGAGGCCACCTTCAGCTCGGCGGTCTCGGTGAAGCCGTTCACCACCTACACCAACGAGCAGCTGTTCGCCTGCAAGGGCCCGGGCGAGTAGCCGGCACCTGACCCGCTGATGTCACAACCACTCCTGCAGGCGACCGCGGTGGCCAAGGCCTTCGGTCCCGTGGTCGCCCTGCGCGAGGTCGACCTGTCGGTGGCCCCGGGCGAGGTGCACGCCTTGCTCGGGGCCAACGGCGCCGGCAAGTCGACCCTGGTCAAGATCCTCACCGGCGTGCTCCACCACGACTCGGGCACGGTGGCCGTCAACGGCGCCCAGGTCGAGCTGCGCAGCCCCACCGAGGCCCGCGGGCGGGGCCTGGCCCCGGTCTACCAGGACCCGGCCATGATCGGCGACCTCACCGTCTCCCAGAACCTCCGGCTCACCGGGGCCGACCCGGCCAAGGTCCGCCACGAGCTGGCCGAGATGGACCTGGACGGCCTCGACCTGGACGAGCAGGTCCGCGACATCCCCCTGCCCTTCCTGCGGATGCTCGACCTGGCCCGGGCGCTCGCCTTCGATCCCCAGCTGCTGGTGCTCGACGAGATCACGGCGGCGCTGCCGCCCGACCTCTCCGACCGGGTGTTCGCCATCATGACGCGCTGGAAGGAGCGCAACCGGTCGGTGCTGTTCATCTCCCACCGGCTGGCCGAGGTCCGCCAGCACTGCGACATGTGCACCGTCCTGCGCGACGGCCGCGACGTCGCCTCCTTCCACCCCGGCAGCGAGGGCGGCGAGTCCCAGATCGTCGCCGCCATGCTCGCCGAGGCCGGCGCCGGGGTCCGCGACACCGCCCGGGAGCGGGCCGCCCGGGCCGAGGGGGAGCGCACCCAGCGGCTGGTCGTGCGCGACCTCCTGATCGACCGGCAGGACGCCGGCGTCTCGTTCGAGGTCGCCGCCGGCGAGGTCCTGGGGCTGGCCGCCCTCGAGGGCCAGGGCCAGGACCGGCTGTTCGAGATCCTCTCCGGGAACGCCCGGGCCGCCGGCGGCGAGATCCTCGTCGACGGCCAGCCGCTGCGGGCCCGGCACCCGTACGACGCCATCCGGCGCGGGGTCGTGCTGGTGCCCAGCAACCGGCTCCTGGCCCTGCTGCCGCAGCGCCCCATCCGGGAGAACATCGCGATCCCGCTGTTCAACCGGTTCGGCCGCTGGGGGCCGATCAACGCCGGCCGGGAGCGGCGCCAGGTCCAGGACGCGGTCACGCGGCTGTCCATCGACACCCGCGCCGCCGCCCAGGCGCGGCGCCTCTCGGGCGGGAACCAGCAGAAGCTGACCATCGGCCGCTGGCTGGCCGCCGGGTTCCGCACCCTGCTCCTGTTCGACCCGACCCGGGGCATCGACGTCGGTACCAAGCACCAGATCTACGACCTGATCCGCGAGCTGGCCGACGGCGGCGCGGCCATCGTCATGTTCACCAGCGAGCTGCGTGAGATCGGGCTCGTATGCGACCGGGCGGCCGTGCTCCACAACGGGGCCATCGTGGCCGAGATGCCGCCGACGGCCAGCGAGTCCGACCTGCTCACAGCCGCCCACGGCCTGGAGGTGACGGCGGTATGAGCAGCGCCCCGCGGGCGGTCGCGGCCACCCCGCTCCCGCAGCCCAGCAGCCGGGCCACCCGGTTCCGGCGCCGGCAGGGCTGGGTGGTCGGGGTGGCCCTGCTGCTCGGCGCCCTGGTCTTCTGGCGCTACAGCCAGATCCCGGCGTTCGGCCCCTTCGAGATCCGCGGCATCGTCGCCGGCACCCTGACCCTGGCCCTGCTGGCCATGGCCCAGTCGGTGATCGTCATCTCGGGCGGGATCGACCTGTCCGTCGGGGCCATGATGGTGCTGGCCAACTGCATCGCCGCCCGCCTGATGCTGGACCAGGACCTCGGCCCGGTGGTCCTGATCGCCCTGCTGGTGGTGGCCATCGCCATGGTCCTGTCCGGGCTGATCGGCGCCGTCGCGGTCGTCTCCGGGGTCCCGGACATCGTGGTCACGCTGGCGGCCAGCTTCGTCCTCAGCGGGCTGGCCCTGATCGTGCTCGACAGCCCCGGCGGCGGCACCCATCCCCGCTTCCAGGAGCTGCTGGTCGGCGGGTTCGACGAGCCGCTGCCGGCGACGCTGCTGCTGGCCGCCGTCCTGGCGCTGGTCTGGCTGCCGTTCAAGCGCAGCCGCCTTGGCATCGCCACCTACGCCGTGGGCAGCGACCGGGCCGCGGCCTTCCTGTCCGGCGTCAAGGTCGGCCGCACCCGGGTGATCGCCTACATCATGGCCGGCTTCTTCTCCGGGCTGGCCGGGGTGGTCACCACCGCCTTCACCGGCAGCGGCGAGCCACGGGCCTCCATCGGGGCCACGGCCACCCTGACCAGCGTGGCCGCGGTGGTGCTGGGCGGCGTGGCCCTGCTCGGCGGGTCGGGCACCCTGCTCGGCCCCGTCCTGGCCGCGCTCTGCCTGGGTCTGATCCCGGCGCTGATGCTCGGCCTTGGCTGGGACCCCAACTTCGCCGAGGTCGCCCGGGGCATCATCATCATCGTGGTCGTCATGATCGGCGGCCTGGTCCAGATCCCGCGGAGGTCGCGGTGAGCGCGGCCACCGCCGACCCGGCGATCACCCAGTGGCGTCAGACGCTGGTCGACCGCCCGGCCATCGCCCTGGGCGGCGTCCTGCTGGTCCTGTACGTGATCACCGGGCTGGTCGCCGAGGGCATGTTCAGCGCCAACGGCGTCCGCTCGACCCTGCTGCTCGCCTGCCCGCTGGCCATCCTGGCCGCCAGCCAGACGCTGTGCATGCTGACCGGCGGCATCGACCTGTCAACGGTCATGACGGCCAACTTCGCCGCCTATGTGGCCGCCAACCAGAGCGGGCAGGGGCCGCTGGTCGCGCTCGGCCTGGCCATGCTGGTCGGCCTGGCCGTCGGGCTGGTGAACGGGATCGGGGTCGGGGTCTTCAAGGTCAACCCGCTGATCATGACCCTCGGCATGGCCAGCGTGCTGCTCGGCGTGGTCACCGTCGGCCTGGTCGGCGACGGGTTCCTGTCCGGGTCGACCCGGCTCCTGCCGGTCGTCACCGACGTCGCCTCGGGGACCCTGTTCGGCCCCCTCCCCAGGAACCTCCTCGTCTGGGCGGTGGTGGCCGCCGCGCTGATCTTCGGCCTGTCCCGGACCGGGCTCGGGCGCACCATCTACGCGGTGGGGGACAACCCCGTGGCCTGCCGCCTCGCCGGGGTCCGGATCTGGCAGGTCCTGCTGGCCGTCTACGTGATGTCGGCCCTGCTGGCCGCCCTCGCCGGGCTGCTGTTCTCGGGCATCAGCGGCTCCGTCGGCCCCGACCAGACCAACGCCTACCTGCTGCCGTCGGTGGCGGCGGCGGTCATCGGCGGCACCTCGATCCTCGGCGGGGTCGGCGGCTACACCGGCACCATCCTCGGCGCCCTGATCCTGACGGTCCTGAACCGGCTGCTGCTGACCCTTGACACCACCGAGGCGTTCCGCCAGATCCTCTACGGGCTGATCGTCCTCGCCCTGGCCTGGGTGTACGTGCGGGTCACGGGCCAGCGGGGCACCTGACCGCATGGAGGCGCGGATGAGGGCGGGCGCATACGAGGCGTCAGGGGAGCGGAGGTCGCGCCAGTGAGCGAGGTCGCCGGCACCCGCGTCGGCATCGTCGGCACCGGCTGGATGGCCGCAACCCACACCGAGGCGCTGCGGCGGCTCGGGGTCGACGTCGCCGGCGTCGCCGGCCGCAGCCCGGCCCGGGCCCAGGAGGTCGCCGACCGGCTCGGCCTGGCCACCGCCTACGACTCGGTCGAGGCCCTGGCCAAGGACGACTCGCTGGCCGCGGTGCATGTGACCAGCCCCAACGACGTCCACGCCTCCCAGGCGGCGGCCGCCCTGCGGGCCGGCCGGCACGTCGTCTGCGAGAAGCCCCTGGGCGTCTCGGCGGGGGAGACCGCCGCCCTCGTGGAACTGGCCGCCGGCAGCGGCCTGGTCAACGCCGTCTGCTTCAACCTGCGCTTCTCCCCCCACAACCACAACGCCGCCGGCATGGTCCGCGACGGCGCCCTTGGCGAGCCGCGCTATGTGACCGGCGCCTACCACCAGGACTGGCTGCTGGAGGAGACCGACTGGAACTGGCGGCTGGTGGCCGAGCGCCAGGGCCAGCTCCGGGCGGTGGCCGACATCGGCTCCCACTGGCTGGACCTGGTCAGCTTCGTGAGCGGCCGGCGGGTGGTCGAGGTCCTGGCCGACCTGCACACCTTCGTGCCCGAGCGCAACCATCCCCTGGAGGAGGTCGGGACCTTCGCCGGCCACGCCGTGGCCAGCGACGTCGAGCGGGTGCGCGAGCGCATGACCAGCGACGACGCCGCCGGCATGCTGCTGCGGTTCGAGGGCGGCATGCGCGGGGTGTGCTCGGTCAGCCAGGTGTCGGCCGGCCGCAAGAACCGCCTGACCTGGGAGCTGAGCTGCTCGGAGCGGTCGGTGGCCTGGGTCTCGGAGGAGCCGGAGTACCTCTGGGTCGGGCACCGCGACCGGCCGAACGAGACGGCCGGCAAGGACCCGTCGCTGATGACCGCCATGGGCGCGGCCGTCACCGGCTACCCCGCCGGCCACGTCGAAGGCTACCCGGACACCTTCCGGGGGCTGTTCGCCGCCGTCTACGCCGACGTCGCCGCCGGCCGGCCGTCGGCCGACCCCGCCTACCCGACGTTCGCCGACGGCCACGACGTCATGCTGGTCTGCGACGCCGTGGTCGAGTCAGCCAGGTCCCGGACCTGGGCGCCAGTCAGGAGGAGCGCACCATGAAGCTCGGACTGCTCACCGCCGCCTTCCCCGACACCCCCCTCACCGACGTGGCCGACTGGGCCGCCGCCAACGGCTTCTCGGCCCTGGAGGTGGCCTGCTGGCCGCGGGGCGAGGGTGCCGCCCGCCGCTACGCCGGCGTGTCCCACATCGACGTGGCCGGCCTGTCCGACGGCGAGGCCAAGGAGCTGGTGGAGGACCTGGCCGGCCGCGGCATCGAGATCAGCGGGCTCGGCTTCTACCCCAACCCGCTGCACCCCGACCCCGGCGTCCGCGAGGACGCCCTGGCCCACCTGCGGGTGCTGATCGCCGGGGCGGCCAGGATGGGCGTCCCGGTGGTCAACACCTTCGTCGGGGCCGACGCGGCCCGGCCGCTGCGCGAGAACATCGAGGCCGCCCGGGGGTTCCTGCCCGACCTGGTCGCCTACGCCCGCGACCACGGGGTCAAGCTGGCCATCGAGAACTGCCCCATGATCTTCAGCCAGGACGAGTGGCCGGGCGGCCACAACCTGTTCTACGCCCCCGCCACCTGGCGCGAGATCTTCGGCTGGTTCGACGACGACACCCTGGGGCTCAACCTCGACCCCTCCCACCTGGTCTGGCAGATGATCGACATCGAGCGGGTGGTGCGCGAGTTCGGCTCGCGGCTGCACCACGTGCATGCCAAGGACCTCGAGATCGACCGGGAGGGCCTGTACGAGCGGGGCATCATGTCGGCCGGGATGGGCTGGCAGATCCCGCGCCTGCCCGGCCTGGGCGAGGTGCGCTGGGACCGGTTCGTGTCGGCCCTGTACCGGGTCGGCTACGACGGCTGCGTGGTCATCGAGCACGAGGACCGCGACTTCGAGGGCAGCGACGAGAAGGTCAAGGCCGGCTTCCTGCTGGCCCGCAACGCGGTCGCGCCCTACGTGGTCTGAGCGGTGGCGGCCGCAACGATCGGCCGGTAGCCGCCGGGCGGCAGGTCGACCCGGTCGACCAGCTCGCGGCGCAAGGTCGCTGCGCAGCTCCGGCCGCTCCCCGAGCAGCACCGCCCAGGCGCCGGCCACCGCCCCGGCCCCGGTCCCTGGCCTCCAGGACCCGGACGTCCTCCCGTCAGCCGCGCACGCGGTCGACGAACGCGCCGGTGGCCGGGTCCTTGAGGATCAGCTTGCGGCGGCCGTCGGGCAGGTGCTCCTCCTTGATGACCACCAGGCCGTCCTCGGTCCGCTCGGGCCGGGACACGCGGGGGGTCTGCCCGCCGCGCCACTCCAGCTCGACCGGCACCCAGGTCCGGGCTTCGGCCGAGCGGTAGCAGGCGTCCATGATGGCGTTGACGACATAGCCGTCGTACAGGGTCTCGACCGGCTCCCGGCCCGCCTCCATGGCGTCGAACATGTCGGTGAACATGTCGACGTAGCCCAGCTCGACCACCTCGTCGCCCACCGGGAACTGCCAGCCCGCCTCCGCCTCGGCCTTCTCGGCCACGTAGCCGCCCCCGCCGGAGGTGAACATCTCGAAGCCGGTCCGCAGGAAGTGGTTGAGCCAGATCGTCCCCTCGGTCCCGGCGACCTCGTCGCGCAGGTCCATGCCCCCCCGGAAGGTCCAGCTGACCTCGAACTGCCCGATGGCGCCGCTCTCGAAGCGGATCAGGGCGATGGCGTTGTCCTCGGCCTCGATGGGGTGGACCAGGGTGTCCTTCCAGCACATCACCTCGACGGGCCGGTTCCCCTTGCCCACGAACGAGCGCACGATCTCGATGCAGTGGCAGCCGAGATCGACGATGGCGCCGCCCCCGGCCTGCCCGGCGTCCCAGAACCAGGCGCTGTGCGGCCCCGGATGGGTCTCCCGGCTCCGCACCCAGAGCACGTCGCCGATGGCCCCGGACCGGGTCGAGGCGATGGCCTTGAGCGTCTTCGGGGTGTAGACGAGATCCTCCAGATAGCCGCCGAACACGCCGGCCCGCTCCACGACCTCCAGGATCCGCCGCGCCTCGTCGGCGCTGCGGGCCAGCGGCTTGGTCACCAGCACCGCCTTGCCGGCCGCGGCCGCGGCCTCGACCGCCTCCAGGTGCATGTGGTTGGGCAGCCCGACCACCACCGTGTCCACATCCGGGTGCCCCACCGCCTCCTCGACGCTGGTCGTGGACACCGGTACCCCCCACCGCTCCCGGAACGCCGCCCCCCGCTCCTCCGACCGCGAATAGACGACCTGCACCCGGTCACGGCCCCGCTGGCCGTGCAGCGTCATCGTGTAGAAGTCGCCGATCAGGCCGGTACCCAGCATGGCGACCCCGTGTGCCGTCGACATGAAGCGCCCCTCGCTCTCGACTGCCTATATGTCTAGACATTCAACCACGGATGGGCTCCGGTAAGGTACGGTCGACGCCCTGGCCATGATCGAGGAGGTCCGTGCCATGCAGGTCCGCAACCTCATGAGGAGCCCGGTGGTTTCGGTCGCCCCCGGCGAGTCGCTGCAACGGGCCGCCCAGGTCATGCGGGAGCACGGCATCGGCTCGGTCGTGGTGGAGCAGGACGGCCAGCTCGCCGGCATCCTCACCGAGCGCGACGTGATGCACGCGGCCGCCCAGCTCGGCGACATCAGCCAGGCCCAGGTCGGCGACCACATGACCGCCCCGGTCGTCACCGCCTCCGCCAACTGGGACGTCACCGTCGCCGCCGCCGAGATGCACGACCGCCAGATCCGTCACCTGGTGGTCGCCGAGCAGGGCGGCGCCGTGGGCGTCCTCTCGGTCCGCGACGTCATGTCGGTGTTCCTCCCCGAACGCGTCCACCGCCAGGAGGCCTGACGCCCCCAGCTGAGGGTCTCGTCGGCATCGCCCTGCTGGCCACGGGGATCGGCGTGGCCGTGTTCACCGACGCCACGGGCCTGCCTGCCCCGCCACCTCGAGCACGAGGAGCGGCCGCAGGCCGGTGGCGGCCGCCGCCAGCCTGATCTGACTGGTAGCGCTCGTCGGGGCGGCGGGGGATGGCGGGACAACCGCGATCCAGGCCATGTACCATGCCTCCTCGGTGCTGGCGAGTTGCTGATGAGGAGGCCCAGAGAACATCCCTACACTGGCGGGAGACGCACCTAGGTCACCGCCCGGGCAGACGCACCGACCCGCCCCCCTAGCTCAGTCGGCAGAGCACATCCATGGTAAGGATGGGGTCGCCGGTTCGATTCCGGCGGGGGGCTCCACACC
>DASUPQ010000751.1 GCA_036280995.1 Actinomycetota bacterium
CACCTGCACCCCGACCTGCCGGCGCTCTGGGCGACGATCGACCAGACCAACCGGCTCTGGGAACGCCGCCCCAGCGACGCCGACTTCCTCACGGTGCGGGTCGGCCGCGGCCCGGTCCCACTGGCCGCCCTGGTCCGCCTCGACACCGCCGGCGGCCCCCTCGTCGAGCACGACCCCGAGCTCCTGGAGGCCGCCGAAGAGCTCGTCCGCCGTTCGGCCCGGGTGCAGGACGTTCCGGTGACCGTCCCGCTCCGCGCCGCCGGCGTGCTGGCCCTCACCGGCCCCCCGGCCCGGGTCCGCGCGCTCGCCCGTTCGATCGTCTGCGAGCTCGCCGCCTTCCACGCTCCCGACGACCTCTGGATCCTCGCCCCCCACCCGTCCTGGGCGTGGGCGACCTTCCTGCCCCATACCCGCGACCCCACGGCCGCGACCGGCCGGTCCCCGGTCGCCGTCCTTGCCGGGGCCCGAGCCCAGCCCGGCGCCCGACCCCACCTGGTCGCGATCGTCGACACGATCGAGGTGGGTCCAGTTGCTCCCGCGACGGACCCGGGGGTCGCCGCATCGTCCGGGTTGGCCGTGTCGCGGACGCCGGGCGGTGACGGGTCGGCCGTCGCGCCCCCGGGGTCAGCCGCCCGCGACCTGCTCGACCGTTCCGCGGCTGGCGGCGTCACGGTGCTGTGGCTGGCCGAGAGCACCGCCGGCGAGCCGTCCGAGCTGTCGACGCGGATCCGCCTCGACGACCGGGGGTTCGCGACCCTGCAGGAGACGGCCCCCGGTGGACGCCGGGTCGGCGGCATCCGTGCGGACGCGGCGGGGCCTGCCTTCTGCGAGGCATTCGCCCGCCGCCTGGCGCCGCTCCGGCTCGAGCTCCCAGCGACAGCGGCCTCGCGGGCGGGACCCGTGCGGCTGCTCGACCTGCTCGGCCCACACACCGACCTGACCGGCCGAGCCGACACCCGCGGTGGGGGCCTGCGGTCGCGGTTCGACCTGCTCCGGGTGCCGGTCGGGGTGACCGCGAGCGGGGACCCGCTCGTGCTCGACCTCAAGGAGGCGGCCGAGCACGGCGTCGGTCCCCATGGCCTGGTCATCGGCGCCACTGGATCGGGCAAGAGCGAGCTGCTGCGGACAGTCGTCGCCGGGCTGGCCGCCACCCATCCGCCCGAGCAACTCGCCTTCGTGCTCGTCGACTTCAAGGGCGGTGCCGCGTTCGCCGACCTGGCTCGGCTCCCGCAGGTGGCCGGCCTCATCACGAACCTCCAGTCCGACCTGTCGATGGTCGGCCGCGCCATGGCCGCCCTCCAGGGCGAGCTGGCCCGGCGCCAGCGGCTCCTGCACCTGGCCGGCAACCAGCCCGACCTGCGCGCCTACGCCGCACGACGCGCTGCCGAGCCTCGGTTGGAGCCGTTGCCGTCGCTGCTCGTCGTGGTGGACGAGTTCGGGGAGCTGCTGGCCGCCCGGCCCGAGTTCCTGGACCTGTTCATCGCCATCGGGCGGGTCGGGCGGAGCCTCGGCATGCACCTGCTGCTCGCCTCCCAGCGCCTCGACGAGGGCCACCTCCGCGGCCTCGACAGCCACCTCCGGTTCCGGATCTGCCTGCGCACCTTCAGCGCGGCCGAGTCCACCGCGGTCCTCGGCGTCCCCGACGCCTACCACCTCCCCTCCACCCCCGGGACCGCCCTCATCAAGGTGGACGCCTCCCCGCCCGTCCCCTTCACCGCCGCCCTCGTCTCCACCGAGCCCGACCGACACGGGACGGCGCCGCCCCGGCCGGGCGGCCAGAACGACCTTGAGGTCCTGGTCGGCCGCCGAACCGGAGCAGGCCGGCCGGTCCACCAGGTCTGGCTTCCGCCGCTCGCCGCCGAGGTCGCGCTGGACCCGCTGCTGCGGACCGCGGGACCCGGCTGGCTGCAGATGCCGGTCGGCGTCGTCGACCGGCCGCTCGACCAGGTCCAGGAGCCGCTGGTCCTCGACCTCTCGGGGGCCGCGGGGCACCTGGCGGTGGTCGGGGCGCCGCGGACCGGCAAGAGCACGCTGCTCGGCACCTTGGTGGCCGGGCTGGCCGCCACCCACCCGCCCGACGAGGTCCAGGTCTACGCCGTCGACCTCGGCGGCGGCGGCCTCCACCGGCTGGGCGACCTGCCTCATGTCGGTGCCGTCTGCGGTCCCCGGGAGGCGGAACGGGTCCAGCACCTCGTCCGCGAGCTGCGTTCCCTGGTCCTGGAGCGCGAGCGGCGCTTCCGCGACCTGGGCGTCGACTCGATGGCCTCCTGGCACGAGCTCCGCCGGGCCGAGGTTCCCACCGGGGCACCCCTTCGGGGTTCCCCGGACCCCTCCGGCGACCTGGGCGGCTACGGCGAGGTGGTCCTGGTGGTCGACAACTGGGGCGCGTTCGTCCGCGAGCTGCCCGAGCTCGAGGCGGAGATCACGGGGCTCGCCGCGGTCGGGCTGCACCATGGCGTCCACCTCGTCGTGGCCGCCAACCGCTGGGCCGAGCTGCGTCCCGGCCTCCGCGAGAACCTCGGCGGCCGCCTGGAGCTGCGCCTGAACGACCCCCTGGAGTCCGAGCTCGGCCGGTCGGCCGCCGCCGACCTGCCCGACCTGCCGGGCCGCGGCCTCACCCAGGCCGGGCTGCAGTTCCAGGCCGCCCTCCCCGGCCCGGTCCCCGACGTCCTCGCCCGCGCCATGCCCAGCCGGACCGGCGCCGTCGCCCCGCCCCTGCGCCTCCTGCCCACGCTGGTCGGGGAGGCGGCCCTGCTCGGCGCCGATCGCGGGCCGCCCGTCCGGGGCGGGCCGGCGGGGCTGCCGTTCGCCCTCGAGGAGCACCGCCTGGACGTTGTCCGGCTGGACCTGTTCGGCGGGTCGCCGCACCTGCTCGTCCTGGGCGACGCCGGGTCCGGCAAGTCGAGCCTGCTCCGGCTCCTCGCCAGGCAGCTGGACGCCCACCACCCGCCCGGGGAGGTCGCGCTCCTGGTCGTCGACATGCGCCGCCGCCTCCTCGACCTGACGGCACTGGCCAATCTGGCCGGCTATGCCTGCACGCCGACGGCGGTCGCCCAGGCGGTCGACCGCCTGCACCGCGAGCTCACCGCCCGTACCCCGTCCGACAACCCCGGCCCAGCGGGTACCTATGGCATGGGTCCACGGGCCCTCGACCTCCCCGACCCCCCGCACTCCCTCGACCCCGGCCCCACCGGTGGCCGGCCACGGTACGTCCTGCTCGTCGACGACTACGACCTGCTGCCGGCGGCCGGGGGGAGCCCGCTGCTTCCGCTGGTGGATCTGCTGGGGCTGGGGCGGGAGCTCGGGTTCCATCTGGTCCTGGCGCGACGGGTTGCCGGGGCCGCGCGGGCGGGGTTCGAACCTGTCTTCCAGCGGCTTCGGGAGCTCGGTGGGGCGGGGTTGGTGATGAGCGGCGACCCCGCCGAGGGACCGCTCCTCGGGGGGCAGAAGGCGGTCCAGCTTCCTCCGGGGCGTGGGTTCCTGGTGCGGCCGGGGCGTCCGGCGGGGTTGGTGCAGGTCGCGTACAGCCCGCCGCCGTCCGCGGACCATCCCCGCTCCGGGGCGGCGGCACGGCTGGTGACAACCGCCACGGGTGGTCTCGATGCGCCCGGACCGAACCGGGGGCGGTGGGCAGGGGAGGGTAAATGCGCAGGCCAGGGCCGTGAAACGGGTTGCCGCTGGGCGTGACTGGTGCTATCTTGCAGCCTGTTGACGTATGGCCGTCCGGCCTGTTGCCAGGCCAGGCACCGGTGAGGAGCGAAGTGGGCATTGCGCCCACTTCTGTGTTGTCAGGGGGCCGGCGGCGCGGCAACGAGGTGGAATGGTGCCGCTACCGAGAGGGCGAGCAGCAACGCGCGACATGTGAGGGAGGTCGGTGAGCGTGACGGCGCTTCCTTCGCATGTCCAGGAGCTGGCCGATCGGGTGGCCGCCGGCCACGGGGTCGAGGTGCTGGAGCTGGGCCTCCGTGGTCAGGGCCGCGGGCGGGTGCTGAGCGTGATCCTCGACGCCGAGGAGCCGGTCGAGGCCGACGTCGTCGAGCTGGTCTCCAAGGACCTGTCCCGGGCGCTGGACGAGGCCGACCCGGTCGCCGGCAGCTACACCCTCGAGGTGAGCACGCCGGGGCTCTCGCGTCCGCTGCACACCCGCCGCGACTTCCGCCGCCAGCGCGGCCACGAGGTCGCCATCGTCCGGGGCGGCGGGGCCGCCGGCGTGACCGGGGACGAGGGTGCCGACGGGGCGGGGGAACGCGCGACCACGTCGATCCAGGGCGTGGTGGTGGACGCCGACGACGAGGCGGTCGTCCTGGAGGTCGACGGGGGGCAGGTCCGGGTGCCGCTGTCCGAGGTGGTTCACGGGAAGGTGGTGTTGCCGTGGTGACCCGCTACGGACCCCGACCCACGACCACCGGCAACGAGAGGACGGCGACGTGAAGATCCCGATCGATGAGCTGCGCTTCCTCGAGCGCGAGAAGGGCATCGCCCTCGAGACGGTCATCAGCGCGCTCGAGAGCGCCCTCGCCGCCGCCTACAAGCGCCAGCCCAACGCCCCCGAGGGGGCGCGGGTCGTGGTCGACCGCGACAGCGGCGACGTGACCGTGTTCGCCCAGGAGCTCGACGACGAGGAGCAGGTCATCCGCGAGTGGGAGGACACCCCCTCCGACTTCGGGCGGATCGCCGCGGTCACCGCCAAGCAGGTGATCATGCAGCGCCTGCGCGAGGCCGAGCGGGACGTGACCTTCGGCGAGTACGAGGGCCGGGTCGGCGACATCGTCACCGGCATCGTCCAGCAGCGCGACCAGCGCCACATCTCGGTCGACCTGGGCAAGATCGAGGCCGACCTGCCCCACTCCGAGCAGGTGCCGAGCGAGCACTACCAGCACAACGACCGGCTGAAGGTCTACGTGACCGACGTCGTCCGCTCGGCCAGGGGCCTGCGGGTGGTGGTGTCGCGGACCCACCCCAACCTGATCAAGCGGCTGTTCGAGCTGGAGGTGCCCGAGATCGCCGAGGGCATCGTGGAGATCACCAACGTCGCCCGCGAGCCGGGGCACCGGACCAAGATCGCGGTCCGCAGCCACGAGCCCGGGGTCGACCCCAAGGGCGCCTGCGTCGGGGCCCGCGGGTCGCGGGTGCGCATGGTGGTCAACGAGCTGCGCGGTGAGAAGATCGACATCGTGTCCTGGTCCGAGGACCCGGCCCAGTTCGTGGCCGAGGCCCTGTCGCCGGCCAAGGTCAAGAGCGTGCAGATCGACGAGCCGGAGCGGACCGCCCACGTGGTCGTCCCCGACTACCAGCTCTCGCTGGCCATCGGCAAGGAAGGGCAGAATGCCCGGTTGGCGGCGAGGCTGACCGGCTGGAGGATCGACATCGTGAGCGAGAGCCAGGCCGCCGAGCAGGCGAGCCAGGGCCCGAGGCGCTGACAGAAAGGAAGGCGGACGTGCGGACGGTGGAGGAGGTGGGAATGCGCAGGCGGCCGGCAGGCGTTGCAGGTGATGAGGCGACGTCCGGGCGCCCTCGGTCCAGGCCGCTGGGCACCAGGGCGGAGCCCCGTCGGATGTGTGTGGTGTGCCGTTCGTCGGCCGCGAAGCGTACCCTCCACCGGATCGTGCGTTCGCCCGCCGGGACGGTCGCCTACGACCCGACCGGCAAGGCTGCCGGTCGCGGCGCCTATCTGTGCGGGCAGCCCTCCTGCCTGGACATGGCGGTGCGGCGGCGCAGCATCCAACGAGCCTTGAAGGTGACCGACGCGGTGGCGGCCAACGCCGCCGTCGAGGCACTGCGGAACCGATTGTGGAGCGAGCGGGTCGCGCCGACCAGCCGGCACCATCGCTCGAGCGAACACGAGGAAGTGAGATCTGGTTGAGCAACCCGCGGGTGTATGAGATCGCCAAAGAGCTTGGGGTCCCGTCCAAGGACCTGCTCGCCAAGCTGTCCTCCATGGGGGTGGAGGCCAAGAGCCATTCGTCGACGGTGACCCAGGACGTGGCCGACAAGCTGCGCTCGTCGGTCGGTGGCGGCCGCCCGGCGCGCGCCGGCCAGGCCGGGCCGACCGGCCAGGCGGGCCAGGCCCGCGCCGGTCAGGCGCGACCGGCCCAGCCGGCCGCCGGCCAGGCACGTCAGGGCGAGCCGGGTACGGGGCAGGGCCAGCCGGGCTCTGGTCCGGGCCGTGCCGCTCAGCCCGCCGCCGGCCGCCCCGCCCAGCCGGGCTCCGGCCAGGGCCGTGCCGCCCAGCCTGGCGCTCGCCAGCCCGGCGCCGGGCAGCCCGGTGCCGGGCGACCGGGCCAGCCGAGGCCGGTCGGGCCTGATGGCAAGCCGCTGCCGCCCGGGGTCCGTCCCCTTCCTCCGGGTGCGCGGCCCCTCGGCCGTGACGGCCGGCCCCTCCCGCCAGGCGCCCGTCCGGTCGGGCCCGGCGGGCGCCCGCTCCCTCCGGGCGCCCGCCCGGCCCCGCCGGGTGCGGGACGTCCCGGCATGGGCCAGCGTCAGGGCCCGCCCGGCGCCGGCCGGCCCGGCATGGGCCAGGGCCGTCCCGGCCAGCCCGGCCAGGGCCGCCCCGGCGGCCCCGGCGGCCCCGGCGGTGGCGCCGGCCGTCCCGGCGGTTAC
>DASUPQ010000752.1 GCA_036280995.1 Actinomycetota bacterium
GGGTACCCGCGTGCTTGCGCGGGGGTTCCGACTGTTCGCGGATGATGAGCCGGTTCAGGTTGCGGACTTCTATCTCCCCTATGACTTGGTCAAGGGCACTCGGGTCGAGGATCCAGCCAGCGAACCGTGGCCCGGGGGGACCATCGCCCAGCTGGAGAGCCTCGGCATCCAGGTGACCGTGATCGCCGAGGACGTTGCCGTGCGCGCCCCCCGACCGGAGGAGGTCCGAGACCTCCGACTGGGAGCGGGAACGCCGGTCTTCGAGGTGGTGCGCACGATGTTCGCCGACGAGCGCCCGATTGCGACTAGCAGCATCATCATTGCGGGTGACCGCTATGTGCTGTCATACCGAATCCCCCTCCAGTAACTGCGTGAGCGTCCCTTGACACCCTCTATCCCACTCCACAGACTGTCATATATACCTGAGGTTCCTAAGTGCCAGGAAAGGATGCGTCTCTGAGCAGGCTCTCGGACCTTCCGCCGACCATCAGTGTCGAGGAGGCGGCCGTGCTCCTCGGTGTGAGCCGGTCGGCGGCCTACCGGGCAGCCAAGGCCGGCCAGCTCCAGACGTTCCGCATGGGCCGCAGACTGTTGGTGCCAACCGCCCCCCTGCTTAGGATGCTCGGCCGATGAGGGGCAGCGTCCGCAAACGCGGCAGCACTTGGACGTGGTACCTCGACGTCGACCCCAATCCACTGACCGGTCGCCGTCGACAGCAGACCAAGGGCGGCTTCAAGACGAGGAAGGAGTGCGAGGCGGCCCTTCGGCAAGCGATCGCCGACCAGCGTGGCGGCACGCTCGCCAAGCCGTCGCAGCGGACCATCGCCAGCTTCCTGGTCGACGAGTGGCTTGCCCGCGGTCAAGCCGAAGCTTCGGGCCTCGACCTGGGCCAGCTACCGGACCAACACCAACGCCCACGTCGTCCCAGTGCTCGGGGAGGTCAAGCTTCAAGGGCTGAGTCCCATGCAGCTCAACCTCTTCTATGCCCGCCTGCTCGAAAGGGGTCGCCGGAGGGGTGGCGGTGGGCTCTCCCCCAAGACTGTCAGGAACATCCACGTAATGCTGCATCGCGCCCTCAAGGACGCGGTGCGCTGGGGCTACCTGCCGCGCAACGTCGCCGATGCCGTCGACCCACCCGTGGGACGCTCCGCCGAGCGGCACGTATGGACCCCCGACCAGCTCGGCGCCTTCCTCGAACACGTCCGCGCCGACCGGCTCTACGCGCTCTGGCTGCTGGTCGCCACGACCGGCATGCGCCGCGGCGAACTCGCCGGGCTGCGCTGGGTCGATATCGACTTCGCGAACGCCCGGGTCTCGCCGCAGCGCCCGCGGGTGGTGGTGGACTATGCCGTCCAGGTCTCCGAGCCGAAGACCGCCAAGGGTCGGCGGGCGCGGGCGCTGGATGCGGCCACCCTCGCCGTGCTGCGCGAGCACCAGACCCGCCAGGCCGAGGAGAAGGCCGTGATTGGCGCCGGCTACCAGGACTCTGGTTTGGTGTTCACCTGGCCAGACGGCGCACCGATCCATCCTGACCTGATCACCCGCTGGTTCGAGCAGCACAGCCGCGCAGCCGCGCTGCCCAAGATCCGGTTGCACGACGTCCGCCACAGCTACGCAAGTGCGGCGTTGGCGGCGGGCGTGCCGGCCAAGGTCATCAGCGAGCGGCTCGGGCACGCGACCGTCGGGTTCACGCTCGACACCTACAGCCACGTACTGCCCGGCCTGGACGCCGCCGCCGCCCAAGCGGTAGCGCAGCTCATCCTGCGGGGCAACGGAACGGGGCCCGCACAACCGATCGCGGACCCCGCCGTTGACAAACCCGTTGACAACCAGCCCCAAGGCACAAGCCAGGAGAGGAGGTGAGAGGCTAAGTCCCAGCTCAGTAGTGGTGGCGGGGGAGGGATTTGAACCCTCGACCTCTGGGTTATGAGCTGTTGGAGCGGCGTCCCGACCGGTCCCGCAGCTTCCCACCACAACGCATCTCACCAGCGGATTCACCGCCGATCCAGTGCCACTGGCTCCCGCTGGTCCCCTACCGGTCCCGACCCGTCCCGCTGCCAATTCCGCTGCCACGCCAGGCGCCGTTCGACCTCCTGCAGCCGCTTCTGAAGCGCGCCTGAGCGGTCCCCTCACCGCTCAACTTCCCTTTCCCTCCCCCATTCCGCTAGCAGGCGAGGCCACCCAGGCCAGCCGCGCCGCACGAGAAGGACAGCCGCCGGGGGGTGTGGCGGCATGAATGCTCGCTCCTGGCGCGACCTGGCCGCCTGCCTCGACATCGTGTCGGCCGACTACGACCCGTTTTTCGCCGACAGCGCCGAGCTCCGGGCTGAGGCCATCGCGCTCTGCGCGACCTGCTCGGTGCGGGAT
>DASUPQ010000753.1 GCA_036280995.1 Actinomycetota bacterium
AATGCCCCAGGCATAGTCGAGTCGGGATCCATCCACCAGGACTGTCGGGCGTTCGGCTAGCCGCTGTTGGACGACACCTGAGGTGAGCACGGCGTATCGGTGGAACGACGTTGCCGGTGAGGATGTCCAGCGGGCCGGCGATCTGGCGGTTGCTGGTTGGTGTGCGACGACAATCTGATCACGTTGGTGGACGCGCAACGGCCCTCCCCTTTCCTTGGCCGGAAGGGAGGGCCGTTCCTTGGTGCATGGAGGCACCCGTGATCATGGTAGGTACCGATTCGGTCGAGGTCGAGCGGCGGCTGTCGGCGGGTGAGCTGGTCTGCCCGTGCGGCGGCGGCCTGGCCTTGTGGGGCTATGCCCGGCCGAGGACGGTTCGCGGGGTCGGGCGGTTGCGGCCCCGCCGGGTCCGCTGCCTCGGCTGTCGGGTGACGCATGTGTTGTTGAGCGTGGCGGGTTTGTGGCGGCGGGCCGACGCGGTCGAGGTGATCGGTGCCGCCCTACTAGCCAAGGCCGCCGGGGCCGGGCATCGAGTGATCGCTGCTCGGTTGGACCGGCCGGTGTCAACGGTCCGGGGTTGGCTGCGCGCGTTCGGCCGGAACGCGGAGACGGCCCGCTCGGTCTTGGCCGGGCTGCTCGTGGAGCTGGACCCGTTGCACGGCCCGATCGCTCCGGCCGGGTCGGTGTTCGCCGATGCGGTCGAGGTGGTCGGCGTGGTGGCCGCGGCGGCGCGTCGCCGGCTCCCGGTGGTGGGTGCGGTGTCGCCGTGGCAGCTGGCCTGCGCGGTCACCGGCGGGCGGCTGCTGGCTCCGGCCGGGCCGGTGGCGGTGTTCAACACGAACTGACCCTTGGCGCCGCTCGGTGGGTCGGGAAGCCTCGCCCCTCGTGTGTTCACCATCAGATGAGGAGACGAGAAACGTGACCGACGGCAGGAGTGAGGACCAGGTCCGGGCGGAGCGGGCCCGGACGGTCGGGCTGTTCCGCTACATGTTGATTCGCGACGTCGCCGACCCCGAGCTGTCGACCAGGCAGCGGGGCCGGCTGGTCCGCGCCCTGGCGCGGGCCGAGCATCCGGGTCCGTTCGGGCAGCCGGTCCGGGTGTCGCGGGCCACGATCGACCGCTGGATCCGCGACTGGCGCCGCGGCGGCTTCGACGCCTTGGTCCCGCCGCCGCGGCGGGCCTTGCCGCGGACCCCCGCGCAGGTGCTCGACCTGGCCGCCGCGTTGAAACGCGAAGTGCCCGAACGGACCGCGGCGCAGGTCGCGGCGATCCTGCGCGCCCACGCCGGCTGGGCGCCGGACGAGCGCACCCTGCAACGCCATTTCGTCCGGCTGGAGCTGACCACCCGGCCGAGCGGGCAGCCGCCGGCCGCGTTCGGCCGGTTCGAGGCCGACGCGCCGAACCAGCGGTGGACCGGGGACGCGTTGCACGGCCCCACCGTCAAGGGCCGGAAGGCGATCTTGTGCGCGTTCATCGATGATCATTCCCGGCTGTTGACCGGGTATCGCTGGGCCCGCCGCGAGGACACCGTCCGGCTGGAGGCCGCCCTGCACAAAGGGCTCTCCGCCCGCGGAATACCGGCCTCGATATATCTGGACAACGGCGCCGCGATGGTCGACAGCAGCTGCTGCGGGCCTGCGCGTCGTTGGGGATCCGGCTGGTCCACTCCCGGCCCGGCCAACCCGAAGGACGGGGGAAGATCGAGCGGTTCTTTCGCACCGTCCGCGACCAGTTCCTGGTCGAGATCGGCTCCGGCCGCGAGCTCGATGATCTCGCGCAGCTGAACACCTTGTTCACCGCCTGGGTGGAGACCGTCTACCACCGCCGCACCCATTCCGAGACTGACCAGACCCCCTGGGACCGCTGGTCTGGCGACCACCAGCCAGCGATGCCGACACCCGCGCAGCTGCGGGAGGCGTTCTTGTGGTCGCAGTGGCGCACCGTCACCAAGACCGCCACCGTCGGGCTGCACGGCAACACCTACGAGGTCGACGCCGCCTTGGTCGGCAGGAAGGTGGAGCTGGTGTTCGACCCGTTCGACCTCACCGACATCGAGGTCCGCTGGCAGGGCCGGGCGATGGGAGCCGCGGTCCCGCACACGATCGACCGGCATGTCCACTCCAAGGCCCGACCCGACGAGTCGAGCCCGCCATCGGCACCGGCGGCGACCGGGATCAACTACCTCGGGCTCCTGGAAGCCCAACACACCAAGGAGATCTCCGCACGGCTGCGCTACTCCCAGCTGCCCGACGGACCCCTCCCGGGACAGCAACCCCTGCCCGGCATCACCGACAACCAGGCCAGCGACGACCCGGCCTGCGACGACCAGGCCAGCGACGACCCGGCCGGCGAGGAGGTGTCGCGATGATCGAGAAGCTGCAATCCCACTACGGCTTCACCAAGCCCCCGTTCGGCCGGGGTCTGGCGCCGCAGATGCTGCACCGGCACGCCACCCACGCCGAGGCCGTCGCCCGCATCGGCTGGTGCATCAGCGAACGCGGCCTGGGCGTGGTCACCGGCGAAGTCGGCGCCGGCAAGACCGTCGCCGTCCGCGCCGCCCTCGCGACGCTGGACTCCTCACGGCACACGACGATCTACCTCGGCAACCCCGCCGTCGGCGGCCGGGGCCTCTACGGCTGCATCGTGTCCGCGCTCGGCGGCGTCCCGCGGTTCCACAAGGCGGCGTTGATCCCGCAGACGATGGACCTGCTCGCCGCCGAGGAACACGAACGCGGCCGCACCACGATCCTGGTATTGGACGAGGCGCACCTCCT
>DASUPQ010000754.1 GCA_036280995.1 Actinomycetota bacterium
GCTTCGAGGTCGTCGCCGTCCCGGCCGGTGCCCGGGCCGCCTGCCTGGCCGCCCTCTCCCCCACCCCGCCGGCCCTGGCCGGGGCCCCGGCGCTGCTCGCCTGCTGGCTGGTCCCGCCGCCCGACCCCGGCCCGGAGGCCGGCGTGGCCGGGGTCGAGCTGGCCGCCGGCGGAGCCCTGCGGACCCTGATCCTCGGCCTGCACGCCCTGGGGGTCGGGGCGGTGTTCGAGGCCGCCGCCCCGGCGGCCCGGCCGGCCCTGGCCGCCGCGCTCCGCCTCGACCCGGCGTGGGAGCCGCTCGGCCTCCTCGGCGCCGGCCACCCTGCCTAGCGACGGGCCGGCGGGCGCTCCCCGGCCTGGCTGCGGGCCAGGCGGCTGCTGCGGTAGCCGTAGAGGAAGTAGACGATGAGACCGAGGGCCATCCAGACCAGGAACCGCCACCAGGTCAGGGTGCCGAGGTTCAGCATCAGGAACACGCAGGCGAGCACGGCCAGGATCGGGATCAGCGGCACCGCCGGCATCCGGAAGGCCCGCGGCAGGTCGGGCTGGGTGCGGCGCAGCACGATGACCCCGAGCGACACCAGCACGAAGGCGAACAGGGTGCCGATGTTGACCATGTCGGCCAGGGTCGAGAGGGGCACGAAGGTGGCGATCAGGGCCACGACCACACCGGTGACGAGCGAGATCACCCAGGGCGTGCCGTAGCGGGGGTGGACGCTGGCCAGCCACCCGGGCAGCAGCCGGTCGCGGCTCATGGCGAACAGCACCCGGCTCTGGCCCATCAGCAGGATGAGGATGACCGTGGTCAGCCCGGCCAGGGCCCCCAGCGAGACCAGGTCGGCGATCCACCTGTAGCCGACCGCCTCGAGGGCGTCGGCCATGGGGGCGGCGCTGTTCAGCTCCGTGTACTTGACGATCCCGGTCAGCACCAGCGACACCACCACGTACAGGACCGTGCAGATGGCCAGCGACCCGAGGATGCCGATGGGCATGTCGCGCTGGGGGTTGCGGGTCTCCTCGGCGGTGGTGGCGACCACGTCGAAGCCGATGAAGGCGAAGAACACGATCGCCGCTCCGAACCCGATCCCGAGCCAGCCGTAGGCCAGCGGCTCGATGCCGAACAGCACCTGGATGAGCGGCGCGCCGGTCTCCACCGCGTTGGCCGCCTGGGGGGCCTCGGCCGGCGGCGGGATGAACGGGCGCCAGTTGGAGGCCGTGATCTTGACCGCCCCGGCCCCGATGAACAGGAACACCACGGCCAGCTTGATGGCGACCATGACGGCGTTGAAGCGGGAGCTGAGCTTCACCCCCAGGATCATCACCCCCGTCAGCAGCAGCACGATCGCCCCGGCGGCCAGGTTGACGGTGCCCTCCCCGGAGATCGACTCGGGGATGGGGAACACCGAGGCGAAGTACTGGGCCCAGCCGACGGCCACGGCCGCCGACCCGAGGGTGAACTCGAGCACCAGGTCCCAGCCGATGATCCAGGCGATCAGCTCGCCCAGGGAGGCGTAGGAGAAGGTGTAGGCGCTGCCGGCCACCGGCACGGTGCTGGCGAACTCGGCGTAGCAGAGGGCGGCCAGGGCGCAGGCGAAGCCGGCGAGCACGAACGACAGCGAGACGGCCGGGCCGGCCTTGGTCGCGGCGGCGATGCCGGTGAGCACGAAGATGCCGGTGCCGATGATGACGCCGATGCCGAAGACGGTGAGGTCCCAGGCCGACAGGTCCTTCTTGAGCTTGTGCTCGGACTCCTCGGTGTCCCGGATCGACTGCTCGATCGACTTCGTTCGCAGCACGCCCATGGCCATCGCCTCCTCTGCCGCCGCTCGCCCCGCGGGACCTGTACCCCGCTAGAATCTCCCGATACCGCCTTCCCGCAGCGATTCCGGAGCGCACCTGATGCCCGACACCCGCAAGACCAAGCAGAAGCCCGGACCGACCGGCAAGAGCCAGCCCGGCAAGGGCGGCCGGGGCACGGGCACGGGCGCCAAGACGGGCGCCAAGGGCCGCCCGCCCGACAAGAGCAAGCTGGCCAGGGGGGCGGCGGCCCGGCGGCTGGAGGAGAAGCGGCGCCGCCAGCGGACCCTGCTCTGGACCGGGGTGGCCGTGGGCGCGGTGGTCGCGCTGCTGGCGCTGATCTGGTGGCAGGGCCGCGAGGAGCCGCAGGCCGACAACCCGCCGGTCGCCCCGGCGGCGCTGGAGGCCGGGCGGCAGGCGGCCGGCTCCGAAGGGGTCAGGTCGTTCCCCGAGGCCGGCCGGGACCACATCGACGCCAGCCAGCAGCCCGACAACTGGAACTCGAACCCGCCGACCTCGGGCGACCACCTGGCCAACTGGCTGCAGCCCGGCGTCTACGACAGCGAGCAGGACCCGCGGGCCATGGTGCACAGCCTTGAGCACGGCTACGTGCTGATCCTCTACAGGGGCATCCCCGGAGACCAGCTCGACCAGCTGCGCCAGTTCGCCGAGCAGCGCGACGGGTCCAAGCTGATCCTGGCCCCCTACTCCGGCCTGGAGCAGGACGGGGTCGCCCTGGCCGCATGGCGCAACCTGGAGGTCCTCCAGCGGGTCAACATGGACGTCGTCCAGGCGTTCGTGAACGACTACATGGTCCCCGGCGCCACCAAGTCGCAGGCCCCGGAGCCGAACGCCGGCTAGAAGCGGATCGCGCCCAGGCCGAGGCGGACGTTCGGGGCCACCCTGACCCCGCCGGCCAGGATGTTGCCGGCCTCGATCTCGACGTTGTCGCCGACCACGGCGCCGTCGCGGACCACGGCACCGTCGCCCACGACCACGCCGCGGCCGATGATCGAGTCCGACACCTTGGCCCCGCGCTCGACCCGCGCCCCGTCCAGCAGCACCGACCGCTCCAGGCGGGCCCCGCCGGCGACCACCGTGTTGGGGCCGAGCACGGTCGGGCCGAACACGCGGCCCTCGTCCTCCACGACCGCGCCCTGGCCGACCAGGATGGGGCCGCGGAGCACGGCCCCCTCGTCGATCCGGGTGTCGTCGGCGAACCACTGGCTGCGGCCGCGCTCGGTGGCGTTGATGGGCAGGTGCAGGCGCCCCTCGAGCAGGTCGAACTGGGCGGCCAGGTACGCGATCGGGGTCCCCAGGTCGCGCCAGTAGCCGTGCAGCTCGTAGCCGTACACGGGCGCGCCCGAGGCCAGCAGCGACGGGAACAGGTTGCGCTCGAACGACGACGGCTGGCCGGCCGGGACGTGGTCCAGCACCGACGGCTCGAGCACGTAGACGCCGGCGTTGATCAGGTCGGTCACCCAGGCGTCCTCGTCGGGACCGGGCTTCTCCAGGAAGGCGGTGACGCGGTTGTCGGCGTCCACCGGGACCAGGCCGAACGCGCTCGGGTCGGGCACCCGGACCAGGGCAAGGGTGGCGGCGGCCTGGCGCTCGCGGTGGAGCGCGACCAGCCGCTGGAAGTCGACGTCGATCAGCACGTCGCCGTTGAGGACCAGGAAGGTCCCGTCCAGCAGGTGGGCGAGGCGCTTGACCGCCCCCGAGGTCCCCATCGGGGTGTCCTCGGACGACAGCACCACCTCGACCCCGGCCTTGCGGGCCTCGGGCAGGAGCTGGTCGAAGGCCTCGGGCAGGTACATGGTCGACAGCACGACCTCGGTGAACCCGCCGGCGGCGAGCTGGCGCAGGGTGTGGAGCAGGAACGGCTCGTTGGCGAACGGGATCAGCGGCTTGGGCCGGGTGCTGGTCAGCGGGCGCAGTCGGGTGCCGAACCCGCCGGCGA
Organism: Actinomycetota bacterium; assembly: GCA_036280995.1. Lineage (NCBI taxonomy): Bacteria > Bacillati > Actinomycetota > Actinomycetota bacterium. Next base: position 3,757 of record DASUPQ010000754.1, read on the forward strand.
GGATGACGGCTTGCACGAGGGCGATCTCCTGACGCGACGAACGAAGGGCCGGAACTGCCGGCCAGGGTGACGCGCAGTCTACGGCGTCCAGCGTCCATTTGGCGGCGTACAACCCGCACGCAGGTCCCGGCCAGAGGAGGCGGCATGGCCGAGCGGATGCAGGACGGCGGGGGACCAGGGTCGAGCAGGCCGAGCGGGGCCAGGCGAAGCGGGTCGAGCGGGTCGAGGAGTTCATCGCGGGTCGCCGGCGGGGTCGGGGGGCAGCCATGGTTGGAGGGGACATGAACCGGACCAGGCCCATGGGATGGGCCGGGGGGCTGGTCGCCGCCGCGGTCGCCGCCGCCCCCTTCGCCCTCCTCTGGATCCTCCAGGTCAGCAACCCGCCTGCCCCACTGACCAGCCGGGCCCGCCTCGAGCTGGCGATCTGGCTGGCGGTGGTGGCCACCCCGGCGATGGCCGCGGCCTGGCTGCTGGGGCGGGCCTGGTGGCGCCAGGCCCACCCCCAGCTCACCACCCTGGACGGCCCCGGCTGGCTCCTGGCCGCCGCCACCGCGACCCTGCCCACCAGCCGGCGCCACTGGGGCCAGGCCATGGCCGCCGAACTGCCCCAGATCCCAGGCCAGCGGGCGCGGTGGCGCTTCGCCGCCGGCTGCGCCCGCTCCGCCCTCCCCCCGGCCAGGAGCCGGGCCGCGGTGACCACCGCCGGGGGCCTGACCGTGGCCGCCATGGCCGCGGTCGCCCTGGCCACCGCGGCCGCCCTGCCCGCCGGGCGGGTGTTCGGGCTGGCCCTGGCCGGGATCGCCGCCTGCCTTGCCGCCACCGTCTACTACCTGGCCGAACACCCCTCCTACCCGCAGAAGCGCTCGCTCACGGTGACGGCGAGTCTCCCGCCGGTGACGGCGGTCGTCCTGGCCGTGGCCCTGGCCGGCGGTGGGTGGCTGGCCCTGCGCCCACCCCGCTGGCTGGTCCCCGACCGCCACGGCCGACGCTTGGGCATCGCCATGGCCCTGGTCCTGGTCGCCGGCTTCCTG
>DASUPQ010000755.1 GCA_036280995.1 Actinomycetota bacterium
CTGCACGATGCCCTGGTGGGCTTCGCCGGCGACGGTGGTGAACTCGCCCCCGAAGGCGACCCGGGAGCTGGTGATGGCCGCGCCGAAGGCGCCGAAGACGCCGTCGGCGGTGGGCGCCCAGCCCTGGAGGCGGCCGCCGGAGGTGCTCAGGGCGGCCAGGTGGCCGCGGCCGGTCCCGCCGACGGTGGTGAAGTGGCCACCCACGTACAGGACCGAGGAGGACACGGCCAGGGCCTCGACGTCGCCGTTGGTCCGGACGTTCCACACCGGGGCACCGCCGGCCGTGGGGCCGTAGGCCTGCACGTAGCCGCCGGTTGCCCGGCCGCCCACGAACACGGTGTTGCCCGAGGCCGAGACCACCAGGTCGCCGGCGACGTCGGCGGTGGAGGCGGGGTTCCAGGCCCGCAGGGTGGCCACACCGGTCGACACGGCGGCCGCGTTGCGGCGCGAGGTGCCGTTGACCAGGGCGAAGTCGCCGCTGAAGTAGAGGGTCTGGTTGTTGGGGTGGACGGCCAGGGCCAGCACGGTGGCGAAGTTGCCGGTGCCGTTGGAGACGTTCGGCTTGAAGGTGGTGGAGATGTTGCCGCTGGTGGCGTTGAAGGCGGCCAGGCGCCGTCGGCCGGCCCCCTCGGCCGAGGTGAAGTCGCCGCCGACGTAGACGGTGGAGCCGGTGGTGGAGGTCGTGATCGCCTTGACGCTGTCGTTGACGTACGGGCTCCAGGAGAAGGCGGCGCCGCTGGCCGGGTTGAGGGCGGCGACCCGGGCGCGGACCGCCCCGCCGACCGAGGTGAAGTCCCCGCCCACGTACACCCGGGTCCCGGCGGGGGAGATCTTGAGGGCGCGGACGACGCCGTTGGCGCTGGGGTTCCACGACAGCAGGTTGCCGGTGGCGGCGTCGCAGGCGGCCAGCCGGTTGCGGGTCGTCCCGTCGACCGAGGTGAAGCTGCCGCCGAGGTAGATGGTGCCGCCCAGGTAGGCGACGGCGTTGACCCGCCCGTTGGTCACGCAGGTGCCGTCGTCCGGGTTGGCGCTGACGATCGCCCCGGCCGGCCCGGACAGGGCCACCGACAGGGCGATGGCGGTCGCGACGGCCAGGAGCAGGGCCGCCAGCGGCAGCAGTCGGGAACGCACGGTCATCGGGTGAAGCCCCCCTTGCCTTGGTCGGCGGTCATGCGGCGCGGAGCCTACTCATCCAGGACGGCCGACGCCAATCGGTCCCTGAGGACATCCAGCAGCTCCGCGGGAACGGTCACGTTGCCGCCGCGGCCGCTGCCGACGCGCACATCCGGCTTGTGCCGGCCGTGGTAGTCGGATCCGCCGGTGGCCAGCAGGCCCCGGCGCTCGACCAGGCTGGCCAGGGACCGGCGCAGGCTGTCGTCGTGCTCGGAGTGCCAGACCTCGACCCCGTCGATCCCGGCCTCCAGGGCCTCGCCGACCACCCGGTCGCGCTCGGCGTCGGCCAGCCGGCCCGGGTGGGCCAGCACGGCCACCCCGCCGGCCTTGGCGGCCAGGGCCACGGCATCGGTCAGCGACACGCTCGGGGCGGGCACGTAGGCGGGCCGCCCCGACGACAGGTAGCGGTCGAAGGCCTCGGCCACGTCGGCCACGACCCCCCGGGCGACCATCGCCCGGGCGAAGTGGGCCCGCGACAGGGCGCTGGCCCCGGCGACCTCGGCGGCGTCGGCGTGGCCGACCCCGCAGAGGCGCTCCAGCCGCTCGCCGATGGCCTGGTTGCGCTCTTCCCGGCCCCGCCTGGCCACCTCGACGGCGTCGGCCAGGTCCGGCTCCAGCAGCCCCTCGCCGTACAGCAGTACGTGGACGACCCGGTCCCCGACGGTGGCGGTGACCTCGCAGCCGGTCAGCACCTCGACCCCCAGGCGCTCCCCGGCGGCCTTGGCCTCGGCCACCGCGGCCACGGTGTCGTGGTCGGTGACGGCCAGGGTCGCCACCCCGGCCGCGGCCGCGGCGGCGACCAGCTCGTCCGGCCGGTCGCTGCCGTCGCTGGCCAGGGTGTGCGCGTGGAGGTCGACCCGGCCGCCCCGGTCGCCGGTCATCGCGCTAGTGGTCGCTCGGGGTGGTGAGCTGGTTGGCCTCCAGCCAGGAGATCACCTGGTGGACCGAGTCGTCGACGCTCTCGGCCTCGGTGTGGAGAACGATCTCCGGGTTGGCCGGCGGCTCGTACGGGTCGGACACGCCGGTGAAGTTCTTGATCTCGCCGGCCAGGGCCTTGGCGTACAGGCCCTTGACGTCGCGTTCGGCGCAGGTCGACACCGGCGCGGCCACGTACACCTCGACGAAGTTGTCGACCGCGGTCCGGACCCGGTCGCGGGCCTCCCGGTAGGGGGAGATGGCCGCCACCAGCACGGCCACGCCGTGCTTGGACAGCCTGCCGGCGACGTAGCCGATGCGGGCGATGTTGGTGTCGCGGTCCTCGCGGCTGAAGCCGAGGCCCTGGCAGAGGTTGGTCCGGACGTCGTCGCCGTCGAGCAGCTCGACCCGGTGGCCGCGCTCGGCCAGGGCGGGGCCGAGCTTGGCGGCCACGGTCGACTTGCCCGCACCGGACAGGCCGGTGAGCCAGAGCACGAACCCGGTGTCGTTGGTCATGGGACGTGGATGCCTTTCGTCGGTGGTGGTCAGGAGCGGTAGGCCTGGATCAGCAGCTCGGCGACCTCGGCCCGGGAGAACTCGGGCGGTGGCAGCTGGCCGGCGGCCAGCATGGTCCGCACCTGGGTGCCGGAGAGGGCGACGTGGTCGCTGTCGGGATGCGGGCAGGTCTTGCCGGTGGCCATGGCCAGGCAGCGCCGGCAGTAGAAGGCGTTGTCGAACCGCAGCGGGGTGATGCCCAGGTCCTCGGCGGGCAGCGAGGCGATCAGCTCCTGGGCCTCGAAGGTGCCGTAGTAGCGGCCCACCCCGGCGTGGTCGCGGCCGACGATGAAATGGGTGCAGCCGTAGTTCTTGCGGACCAGGGCGTGCAGCACGGCCTCGCGGGGCCCGGCGTAGCGCATGGGCGCGACCAGGGCCGACAGCAGGACCCGCTCGGGCGGGAAGTAGCCCAGCACCGCCTCATAGGCCCGCATGCGGACCTCGGCGGGCACGTCGCCCTCCTTGGTCGGCCCGACCAGCGGGTGCAGCAGCAGCCCGTCGACCACCTCCAGCGCGCACTTCATGAGGTACTCGTGGGCCCGGTGGACCGGGTTGCGGGTCTGGAAGCCGACCACCGTGCTCCAGCCCCGGGAGGCGAACGCGGCCCGGGTCTCGGCCGGGGTCAGGGCGCGTTCGCCCACCGGCCCGGCCAGGGGGGTGACCACGGCCTGGACGGGGCCGGCCACGGCCCGGCCGGGGGCGCCCAGCACCCGGGCCACCCCGGGGTGCTCGGGGTCGGTGGTGCCGTAGACCAGCTCGGCCTCGGCGGCCCGGTCGCGCTCGAACACCTCGGTGACCTCGAGCACGCCCAGCAGCCCGCCGTTCGGGCCCCGCAGGGCCAGGCGGCCGTCGTCGACCCGGACCCCGTCGGGGATGCCAAGGCACACCGGGATCGACCACAGGTTGCCGTCGGGCAGGCGCATCGACTCGGTGACCGACTCGTGCTCCTTGGCCCCCATGAAGCCGGTCAGCGGGCTGTAGGCGCCGGTGGCCAGCGCGCGCAGGTCGGCCGCCTCGGCCGCGGTCAGCGGGAGCGATGGCAGCCGGCCCGAGGCCAGCGCGCTCGCCTCCTCGGCATCCAGGCGCCGGTCGACGAGCTGCCCGCCGTGGGGCAGGCCGCCGCGGGGGCCGGTCACCGTCTGCTCGCTGATCGTCACAGTGCGTGCTCCTTGTGGTTCGTTCTGGTCCGTGCGGTCAGTGGTCCGTCCCGGCGCCGCCGGGGGTCAGCTCGAGCTCCATCGAGCGCTGCATGGCGAAGGTGGCCGCCTCCAGCTTGGAGTGCAGGCCCAGCTTCTCGAGGATGTTCTGGATGTGGGTGCGGACGGTGTGCTGGCTGATGAACAGGTCCCGCCCGATGCGGGCGTTGTCCCAGCCCTTGCTGAGCAGGGCGAGCACCTGGCGCTCGCGGGGGGACAGGCGCGACAGCGGCGAGTCGGGCGCCCGGTCCCTGGCCACCATGCGGCGGGCCAGCTCGAGCAGCATGCTGCGCGGGACCGCCCCCTCGCCCGCGAGCACCGCCCCGGCGACCCGCAGCACCGTGCTGGCGCCGTAGGTCTTGCCCACCACCCCGGCGGCGCCGGCGCGGATCGCGGCCAGCAGCAGGTCGGCGTCGTGGTCGTCGCCGAGCACGATCACCCGTGCCTCGGGCCAGGCCTCCAGCATGCGGACGACCAGGTTGGGCGAGCCCTCGAGGGCGAGGGCGGCGTCGACCAGCACCAGGTCGGGGCGGAGGCTGGAGACGGCGGTGAAGGCGTCCTCGGCCGACGAGCAGCGGCCGATCGCCTGGTGGACGTCGTCCCGGGAGAACACCGCCTCCAGCGCCTCGTTGAACAACGGCTGCGAATCCGCAAGCAGCACCCGTGCCATGACCATCCTGTCGTCCGAGCGAGCTCTGGCGAGCCTTGCGGCTGCCTACTGTGGCTGATCCACCCCTCGCTGCCCTGGTACAGCCGCAGTAAGTCGCTCTACGACAGTCGACGCCGCTTGCGGATCGCTGAAGGGGGGCTCGCGGGCTGTCGGGCTCCTCACCCTGGATCAGTGGTCCAAAGCGTCCGGATCCGGGAAGGCCGATCATGCAGTCGTACCATCTCTAGTCACTTCTTCAGATGGGCAGGCTGTCCCCTGCGCAGTACGTTGACGGCCCACAAGTAGCGACAGGGGGACTACTTCAGTGGCTTCAGCTCCACGGCCGGATGCCACCGCCATGCTCGCCCACGAGCTGCGGCGCCGGGTGGCGGCGGTGCGGGTCGCCGGCGAGGCGATCGCCGCGCTCCGCGACCAGGGCCGCGATGCCAGCGCCATGCTCGACCTGCTCCTGGCCGAGGTCGCCGACCTCGACCAGCTGGCCGGCGCGGTGCTGGCCGAGCGCCGCTCCGGGCCCGCCGGGCACGCGCCCGACCTGGCCGCGACCGTGCAGGCGGCGGCCAGGACCGTGGCCGTGGCCCGGGGGGCGACCGTGCGCGTCCAGGCGGCCGTCCAGGCCGAGGCCGAGGTCAGCCCGGCCATGCTGCGCCAGGCGATCGAGAACCTGATCGACAACGCGGCCGCCCACGGCGGACCGGGTGGGGTCGAGGTCGACGTCCGGGCCGACCCGGCGGCCGGCCAGGTCGAGGTGGTGGTGGCCGACCGCGGCGCCGCCGAGGCGCCCCAGAGCGGGCACGGCATCGGGCTGTTCGTCGTCCGCCGCTTCCTCGACGAGGCCGGCGGGACGTCATGGGTTGCGCCCCGTGACGGTGGAGGTACCCTCGTAGGGCTGCGCGTGCCGCTGCGGCCAGCCGCCGAACCGGATCCACTGGACAACGCCGTCAACACCTGAAACGGCCTCTCGGGGGGGAGCGGTCAATGCGGCAACCGGTCCGGGTCGTCCTCGCGGACGACCACGACGCGTTCGTCGAGGGCCTCGGCATGGTGCTCTCGGCCGAAGACGACCTCGAAGTCGTCGCCCTGGCGGGCGACGGCGCCTCGGCCCTGCAGGCCGTGCTCACCCACCATCCCGACGTGCTGGTGGTCGACACCCAGATGCCCGGCCCGGCCGTGACCGAGCTGGTGCGCCTGGTCGGCCAGGCCGAGCCGGCGACCAGGGTGCTGCTGCTGGCCGAGGACGCCCGGCTCGCCCCCTCCAGCCGTCCCGACCCCGGCGGCCACGCCGGCATGACCGGGGCCGTGTCCGCCCGTGAGCTGGCCGAGGCCATCCGGGCGGTGGCCGCCGGCTTCCGGGTGACCCTGACCGGCCCGCCGGCGCCCGCCGGCCCGCCCGCGGCCGCCGGGGCGGCCCGGCCAGCCGACCAGGCTCCGGAACGGCCCGAGCGGGACGACCACGCCGAGCTGCTGCTGCGCAGCCTGTCGGAGCGCGAGCGCCAGGTCCTGGCCCTGCTGGCCCGCGGCTACTCCAACCGCCGCATCGCCGAGGCCTGTTTCCTGTCGCTCAACACGGTCCGCACCCACGTCCAGAACGTGCTGGTCAAGCTGGGCGTACACTCCAAGCTGGAGGCGGCCGCGCTGGCCGTTGGCCAGGGGCTGGTCAGCATCGAG
>DASUPQ010000756.1 GCA_036280995.1 Actinomycetota bacterium
CGGCAGGCTAGTGAAGCGCCTGGGTTGCTACCGAGGTTGTGAGCCTGCGTTGCTGGGAGTGTGCTTGCCTCGGTCCCTGGGAGGGAATAGCGTTGCCGCCTCCGCGGACAGGAGGTGCGGCCATGGCCCATCCCAACGAGGACCTGGTTCGTCGAGGCTACGACGCCTTCTCCCGAGGCGACATCGGGATGCTCCGGCAGCTGTTCGCCGACGATACGATCTTCCACGAGCCAGGCCGCAACCCGGTCTCGGGTGACTACCAAGGCATCGACCAGGTGCTCGCCTTTTTCGAGACACTGGCCGAGCGTTCCGGAGGGACGTTCCGGGCGACCTTGCATGATGCTGTCGCCAGCGACGGGCATGCCGTCGGGATACACGTCGCTGAGGGCGAACGGGAGGGGCGCCGGCTGCACAGCCTGCAGACGATTGTCTTCCACGTGCGCGATGGCAGGTTCGCGGAGGCGTGGGCGCTCCACCACGACCAGCAGGCAACCGACGAGTTCTGGGCGTAGGCACACGGATCAGAGGTCGTCCGGCCCGTTGCCTTCCGGCCGATCCTGGGCGACCTGGCAGCCGTCGGAGACGTACGAGGAGGAGACGGCTCCAGCTGGACTGGAGCTGCCTCCTCCTGGACGACCTTGTACAGCAGCCCCCTCGAAAGCCCCCCCAGGTCAGCCGCGAGGTTAGCGCACGACCATGCATGGTACGAGAGCCTCGTTCGCCTAGGACAAAATCTGCTAGGCTCAGGCTCACGGCCGCGCAGGAGCATGCCATGCCTCCCGAGGAGCAACGACAGGAACTGGGCGCGTTCCTCCGCGCCCGACGAGCGGCGCTACGGCCCGAGGACGTCGGACTCCCCCAAGGGGTCAACCCCCGTCGCACCCCTGGGCTACGGCGTGAGGAGCTGGCGCAGCTGGCTGGCATCAGCGTGAGCTGGTACACGCGCCTCGAACAGGGCAAGGACGTGCAGCTCTCGGCCAAGGCCGCGGCCAGGGTCGCCCAGGCGCTCCAGCTGACGACTGCTCAACACGAATACCTCCTCGCCTTGGCCCGTGGAGACCCGTTGGGGGTCCAACCCCCTCCCAGCGAGCCGGTCAGCACGACATTGCGGGACGTCCTGGACGCTCAAGGTGACAATCCTGCCTACCTTGTCGATGCCCGACTCAACCTATTGGCCTGGAATCGAGCGGCCATCAGCGTCTTCGGCTTTGCTGAGGATCTTGCAGCGGCACCAGAGCAGGAGCGCAATCTGCTGTGGCTCATCTTCACCGATGACGCTCGCATGTGGCTGGTGGACCGCGAGCGCCATGCCAAGCTCCTGGTCGCCCAATTTCGAGACGCTTCGCGCCATTTGATCAACGATCCCTGGTATGGCCGGTTCGTCGAGCGGCTCCAACAGCGCAGCCAGGAGTTCGCCGACTGGTGGTCCCACCACGACGTCGAGCGGGTGCAGGAAACCCAGAAGGTAATTGAGCATCCGGCGGTCGGCCGGCTCACACTGCGGCAGACAGTGCTCCAGGTCGTCGACGACAGCCGGGCGCTGTACCTGATCCTCTACACGCCTGCTCCCGATACCGATACCGCCGAGAAGCTGCAGAAGCTGGCCATCGAAGCCGGTCACGACTAGCTGATCTGCGTTGCTTGCCATAGATGTGAGCGGCCCTGGGTTGGCCCCCCCGCCCGGGGCCGCTCACCATTAGCACGATGTCTGGACAGGACGCCCGGCCGTCCTCTGAATGTGGCCGGGCCCTGGCGACCTTGACCGCCTGCAATCGTGCAAGGCAAGACCGAGGTCCACCCCTTCCGCGTCCCCAACGAACAATCAGGTCCCCAGTCGATCGGAAGCGGAATACAAGCGGCCAAGCGCTGCACAGCCGCAGGTCGCGGGCGAGCGTCCAGGCCGCAATCTCCTGGCGTGAAGACGCCGGGGCTGTCTTGGAGACGATCCGGCGGGGGCAGTCTCAGATGGCTGCCGGCCCGCCGGGGCCGGTCCAAACGAGCCGCTCATTGGTGACGGTTTGGGCGTGCTCCTGCGGTTGGGGTCAGCTGGTGTGGTCGGGGTGGTAGAGGCCGAGCACGGTGTCGGGGCTCGTGCCGCCGGGCCCGATGGCCTTGACGGTGAGGTGGGCGGTCAGGGGCTCGTCCGGGTAGCCCCAGGCCAGGGTCCACCCGTCGCTGCCGTTGGTGTCCTCGCCAAGCAGCCGAGCCGAGGTGTCGGTCCCGGTCGGGCTGAGGAGGAATCGCACCCTCTGGGTGTTGACCGCCTGGACCCGGAACAGGACCTTGCCGGCCCCGGCGGGCAGCCGCAGGAAGCCGCCCTCCCTCGGCAGGGCGGGGATGGTGGTCACCGACATGATGCGTGGACGGGCGGCGGGGCCTGGGGCCGGTGGGGTTGGGTCCGGGTTCGGGGGTGAGGGCGCAGGGGTCGTGCTGACGATCGGCGGCTGGCTGGGTGCGCTGGTGGGCTGGTCCGGTTGGCTTTGGCCGCAGCCGGCGGCAGCCAGGCTGGCGACCAGCAGGGCGGTGGCGATGGTGCGGATGGGACGCATGATGCTCATCCCCCAGTGGGCTCCGGATGCTGCTGGAGTCCTGCTGCGACGGGCATCGCAGCGACAGGTGGCAACTACGATCGACAATGTTGGGAGTGGCGGTGGTGGCTGGGCTGCGGCCGCCGGCGCCGCCACGGCAGCCGCAGACTCCAAGGTTCTACGGCACGAACACCTCGGCGAGCTTCACCACCTGGCCGTGCCGCACCGTGATCGAGAATGGCAGTCCGGTGGGCATGTAGGTGGCGAGCTTGGTGAGGGTCACCGGGATGTGTTCTTCGCTGGAGTTGTGGCCGTTGCCCCAGGCGAGGGTGATGACGGTGATGGGCGCGTCGGAGGGCACCGGCAGGGTGCGCAGTCTGGGGTTGACGTTGCGGATGTAGTAGCCGTTGGGCACCCACTGCCGGACCTGCTCGGGCGAGGCCTCGGGGTGGTCCTTGGCGGCCTCCCTGAGGGCTTCGTCACCGCCGTAGAACTGGATCAGGTCGAACCTGATGGTCCTGCGGTCGGGGTCGACGGTCTTGAGGTAGACGATGTGGCGGCCGTCGACCAGCACCACCGGCTGGCGCGTGGGCGTCGGGTCGGCGGGGGCTGGGGCCGCGGGGGGTGCCGTGACGACCGGTGGTTGGCTGGGTGGTGGCGAGGCGCTCTCGTCGGGTTGGCTGCGGCCGCAGCCGGCCACGGCGAGGCTGGCGACGAGGAGGGCGGTGGCGAGGGGTCGGATGGGGCGCATGCTGGTCATCCCTTTAGTGGGTTCCGGGGGTGTGGAACCCGATGGTCCAATTATCGCAGAAACAGGTCACAAATCTTGATCAGGAATGTTGCGTCGATATCCCCAATCGGTCGTGATCAAGTCACGATTAGAAATCAGGATGGTGTAGGTGGATCGGTCGGTCATGACGGCGTGGACCTCCCTTTTGGTATCGGGCGACGCCGACGCCGGGCCACGCCGACTGCGTCCGCTGGGGGGCGTCGGTAGCGCGCGAACCTCAGCTCCAGCATGCGCCGCGTCCTGGGCGGGGCCTAGGGTCGTCGGGCCCGCCACGGGCGGGCAGATCCAGGCTTAGCAGGTGGATGAGCTGGAGGGAGTGCGCCGCGAGCCGACGAACAGCGACACCATGTCGACCGCGATGACGGCGTTCGCCACGCCGAGCAGCAGGGTGTCCGCCGCGATGCTGGGGTCGCCCGGCCAGACAAGCATGTTCCACACCGCTGTGTGCGCCA
>DASUPQ010000757.1 GCA_036280995.1 Actinomycetota bacterium
GGGGACTCCTCGCCGTCCTCGGCGGCCGCCTTGGTGGCAGCCTCCCCGGTGAAGAACTGGATGAGGTCGAACGTGATCGTGCGTCGGTCCGGATCCACGGTCTTGAGGTAGACAGGATGGCGGCCGTCGGCGAGCACGACCGGCTCGCTGGTGGCCGGTCCAGCTGCGGTGGACGGTGGTGCGGCCGTCGTCGCTGGTGTCTCTCCTGCCCCACTGGGCTCCTCGGAGCCGCCGCACCCACCCAGCGCTGTAGCGGCGAGCAGCATCAGCAGCGCGGCGCCGAGCCGGCGAAGGCGCCGGACGGCGGTCGGTGTCGCCTGACGAGAAGCGATCGGCGGGCTCATACTGCGCTCCTGTCCGAGAGGGGCTTGGCTCAATGACCGTCCCGAATGGAGGTTACGCGGCTGTCTCGAGGTTGTACCGGTTCGGGATGCAGGTCAGTATGCTCCACCGCACGTCGGGCCGGGACACGGCCTTTGGACGCCGCCTCCCGTAGACCCGGTCACCCATTTTCTTGTTCGACGACAGTCCACGACCGGGGCACCTGGCCCTGCAGGCCCTGCGCGAGAAGGCGGGCGACGCTGTGTCCTTCCGGATCCTGCGCGACTGGGCAGCCCAGCACCGCTACGGCAACGTGGCCACCGCCCCGTTCATCACGCTCGCCGAGCGCGACAGCGGCAGGAACCTGCATCTTCGACGTCTGGCTCTACCAGCAGGACAAGCCGACGTCCTGGTAGGGCTTTCGGCTGTTCCGAACCGGCGATCACTGAGGTTCAGCCGGCGGCGTCCACGTCGCCGGGGCTGGCCGCCCGCCAACGGATGACCAGAACGAGGCGATCAACCCTGGGAACAGACACGGCGCTCTGGTCGACAGGCACGAGCGCTCAGAAATCCCGCCGCCCATTGAAATGGGTGACCACCTCGGGTCGAGTCAGCTGGTACAACGCGATCCGGTGGCCGCCCGTTGTTCGAAATGAGCAGCACGGCCCGTGGGGGATCTCCAAGGTGCGCTGCCGCTGCCAGCCCCGGGCCTCAAGCCCGGCCAGGGCGGCGCCCAGGTCGGCCACTCGGTACACCAGGATCGGGCGTTCACCCTCGACGTGGTCGGCCAGGAGCACCAGTGGGGGATCCGCGGTGAGCTGAACGGCGGCGACCCTGGTGCCCATCGCCTCGACCGCGAAGACCATGCGCCCGCCCAGGACCTCGGTGAAGTACACCAGGTCGGAGGCCACGTCACGGCTGGGCGTGTACAAGAAGTCGAGCTGTTGGAGCAGCATCTCAGCCATCGCCCAGAGGATAGATCCGGTTGGCGTTCCCTCGGCCGAGAAATCCGGCGATGCGGTCTACGTCGACCGCCGGGCACTCCTCGCGGCGCACCCGGTCCTCAAGGATTGCCGCCAGGCTGTGAGGAACCGCAGAGCGTCGAGGTAGTGGAACTCGGCGAGCGCAAAGCCGTCTGATCTGAAGCCATCGAGATCCAACCGGAATGCGCGTCCGGAAGCCACCGATGGCCGGGTCGGTCCTCTTCGGGTCAGTGCACTTCGTCGACTTGGTTGGCGGTGTTATCGGCACCGGCCAGGTAGTCCTCGACCGCGTCGGTCCGCAGCGCCTGATATAGCGGCTGACCCTTGGTCCGGTCCAGGTAGACCACGCTCTGGCGACCCTCGGTCCCCGTCCCGGCGACCGGCGCGGTCACAAAGACGATGCCGCCCGCGCGCATCGAGCGGAACTGCAGGGCCAGGGAGCGGAGCCGAGAGATGGTGAGCGACTGGTCCACGCTCACGGACTCGGTGGCGGCCTCCAGGAAGGCGTTGAGCTTGAGCGGGTTGGCCAGCGTGCCCCGGTCCACCACCTGGCCAGCGAGCGCCTTGAGGAAGGCCTGCTGGCGCCTGATGCGGCCGAGGTCACCACCGGGCAGGTTCTGGCGCTGACGCACGAAGTCCAGCGCCCGCGCCCCGTCCAGATGCTGGATCCCGGCTGGCCAGACCACCTTCCGCGCCGGGTCCCTGACGGTCCGAGCCACCCGCACGTCCACCCCGCCGAGGGCATCGGTCATGGACTTGAAGCCCTCGAAGTCAAGGATCGCGAAATGGTCGACGCGCACCCCGGTCAGCCGCTCGATGGTGGCGATGAGCAGCGGCGGGCCGCCGAATGAGAAGGCGGCATTCAGCTTGGCGTCCCCGTGGCCCTGGATCGGCACCCAGGCGTCACGCGGAAACGAGACCAGGTAGACGCGCCTCCGGTCGGCGGGGAGATGGACCAGCATGACGGTGTCCGCGCGCTGGGCACCGTACCGCCACAACGGCTGGTTGGCGTCCCGGCCGGTGGTGGCCTGGTCGGCCCGGCGGTCGGAGCCGACCAGCAGCCAGTTCTCGGCCCGGCCCGGAACGCGTACCGGGCGGTCCGACTCGGCCGGGAAGACCCCAGGCACCCGCTGGATGTTCCGGTCATAGGCCCGCTGCCGCTCCAGGAACAGCCCGGTGATGGCCCCGACGAGCAACACCGCCGCCGCGGCGGCGGCAAGCAGCAGGCGGATCAGCACACGGCGGCGACGGGCTCGTGGTGGGTCTCCTGGCTCGAGGCTCCCACCGTCGGCGGACACGCTCATCGGCGCATCTTCCTACAAACCCGCCCAAATGTGTGTCGATCAGCTTGCCAAGCGTAGGGCGCTTCCCGCTTCGCGAGCCACCCGACACCTGCCGCACAAGCACCTCAGCGCCATTTGCCCGTCCATGCGAGAGCCCGTGGATCGTCAGATTGTCCAGCGCATCCGCGCCCGCTCGGTTCGGGCGAGGGTGCGGGCCCGGCGTAGGGGATCTGGGGTCCGGGCCCGACGGGTCGCGGCCAGCACGAGCTGGACCGCAGCCTGGGCGTCGGTCTGCCAGGCGGCGTGGACGGCCACCGGCTTGGCCCCGGTCCGGGTCCGCACCCAGCAGCCCACCACCTCGCCACCCAGCCGCAACGGCGCCGTGGCACCGGTCTGGTCGGCAGGCCAGCGCCCTTCGGCGACCAGCGGCCGGGTGGTGACCCCGACCGTGGGCAGCCCAAGCACGGCCCCGAGGTGCAGGGCGAGGCCGGCGCGGCGGGGATGGTCGCGGCCGGTGGCGTTGACCAGAAGCACCTCGGGGGTGACCGGCAGGGCGCGAACAGCCTGCTCCAGCAGCGGCCCTTCCCGCAGAGCGAGCAGGGCCGGCAGGTACGGCCCACCGGCGGGCCCACTGCTGGTCACCCCGGCCAGCAGGCGACGGCGGTACGTGACCGCTGCCCCGGCGAACCCTCGGTCACCGGCGGCACCGGCGCCGTCGACGCGTTCGAAGCAGACGAAGCAGGCGCCGAACCGTAACATGGTCGTCGGCGGCTGCCAGCGTTCTGGGACTAGCTCCCCCAGGGCTTGCTGCAGCCGGGTGAGCTCGTCAGCGGTGGCCGGCCAAGTCGCCATACCCGCTAGTGTCCGACGCTTCCGCCCTCTGAGTCCGATCGCCGATGGCAGAAGGACCTGTGAACCGCGGCAGGAGATTGAGCGGTTGCCAGCAGGATCGAGGCCTGTCGGCCGAAGCGGCTCAGACACCGGAGGGCTCGAGAGCGTGGCACGGATCGCACCGATGACCGATCCGATCGCCGGTGGCTGGGGGCGTTCGTCATCCAGGACCACCCGTGCGGCCATGAGCGGCGCAGGACAGCTGCTCGGGACGCACCCGTTCCCCGACCTGCCGCTGAATGGGTGCAGCTGGGCTGCGGGATGGAAATGACTCGTGGGCGTAGCCAGAAGGCGCTGAAGAGAGCGTTCCCTACCGACTGGCCCTCCGGAGCGGGACGCCACGGGACCACCCTCGCCCAACGACCACACAGCGTGGTCACCACCTCGTGGTCCAGGCCCATTGGTCAGCACCACACCAGCGACCTGCCCAGGACGCCCTGCGGGGGCCGGTGAGCACCTGCTCGGTCCCATGCTCCCCCGCCACCCGGCCGGCACACCGGCCCTGGACCAGCGCCCGTGTCGGCCCGCTGGGGCCAAGGCGGCGCCGCAGCGGGGTCCGATCGAGGGAGGTTCACCGTGGTCGGCCCGAGGTGCCGGGGTCAGTGCTGGTCGCGGTCCTGGTCCTGGGCCAGATCCAGGGCCAGGCGGATCAGGTACATCGGGCGTCCTTCCTACTCGACAACGCACGCCAGCCAGCAGGCCTGAGCACAGTCAGGAAGTCGAGGCGTCTGGTGGTGCTCCTGGTTCGCCTCGGGCGAGCCCTATACCTCGACCTGGCGAAACGATGAGGACCGATGCCCTGCCGAGCGGCCGTGATGATCCTGTTGCAGTATCACCGTCATGAGCTCGTCAGGAGACACCGA
>DASUPQ010000758.1 GCA_036280995.1 Actinomycetota bacterium
CAGACTACCGGGCTCATGAGCCCAGCACGCCATGCCTGCGATGAGGAGATGGACGCGGCCACCTGGTGCCGCCACCTGGTCCCCGACGGGTCGGTATACGCCTTTCCTGCCGACCACCGTCGCCAGCTGTTCCCGCCCGAGCTGTTCGCCGATGTTGTCCGGCAGGGTGGTGGGCACCCCTCGGTGCCCGTCGAGGTGATCGCCACGGTCATGGTGCTGCAGGCCCTGGAGGGGCTGTCGGACCGGGAGGCGATCAGCGCGGTGCGGCGCGACATCGCCTGGAAGGTCGCCTGCGGGCTACGACTGGACGACGAAGGCTTCCACCCCACGGTGCTGGTGTACTGGCGCAACCGCCTGCGGCGCTCGGACCGGCCCAGGCGGGTCTTCGAGGCGGTCTGCCAGGTCGTGGCGGCGACCGGGGTGCTGGCCGGGCGGAGTCGGCGGGTGCTGAACTCCACCGTCTTGGAGGACGCGGTCGCCACCCAGGACACGGTGACCCAGCTGGTCGCGGCGGTCCGCCGGGTGCGGCGGCTGGTCCCCCACGCCCGCCAGCTCAAGCTTCAGGCCCACGACTACGACCGGGCGGGCAAGCCCGTGTGCGCCTGGGACGACCCGCAGGCCAAGCAGGCGCTCGTGTCGGGGCTGGTCAACGACGCGCTGGCCGTGCTGACGGCCGTGGGCGACCTCGAGTTGGAGGCCGAGCAGGCCGAGGCGGTCGCGCTGCTGGCACTGGTCGCCGGCCAGGACGTGGAGCGGGCGAGCGGCCAGGCACCTGGCGGATCGCCCGGCGGGTCGTGCGTGACCGGGTCATCTCCACCGTCGACCCGCAGGCCCGCCATACCCGCAAGACCAGCGCCAGGAAGCGCGATGGCTACAAGGGCCACGTCGCCGTCGAGCCGGAGACCGGGCTGGTGACCGAGTGCGCGCTGACCGCCGCCACCGCCCCGGACGAGCCCACCGGGGTTGAGCTGCTGGCCGGCGAGGAGCCAGGCTTGGAGGTGCTGGGTGACACCCACTACGGCTCCGGGGCGACCCGCGCGGCCCTGCGCGCCGCCGGCCACGTCCAGATGATCAAGCCCATCCCGTTGTCCAGCTCGGTGCCGGGCGGGTTCACCATCCATGACTTCCACATCGACCAGCAGGCCGGCACGGCCAGGTGCCCGGCCGGCCAGACCGCGCCGATCACCAGCTCGGGCCAGGCCAGCTTCGCGCGCTGGTGTCGGTCCTGTCCGCTGCGCGGGCGCTGCACCACCGCCAAGCAGGGCCGCACGGTCCAGGTCCACCCGCACGAGGACGAGCTGCACGCCGCCCGCCGCCGCGCCACCACGCGCAGCTTCCAGCAAAGCTACCGCCGCTGGCGGCCGATGGTGGAACGCTCGCTGGCGTGGCTGGTCGCCGACGGCTGCCGGCGGGTGCCCTACCGCGGCATCGGACGCAACGGGCTGTGGTGGTCGCTGCGAGTCGCCGCGGTCAACCTGCGCCGGCTGCTGGTGCTTGGCCTTGCCCGCCACCAAGGCGCGTGGATATTAGCCTGACCGAGCCGCCACGTCAGGCCGATCACCACGCATTTCCCGATCGGCCGCCTGAGGAGCTGCGCAGAAACCACCGACCCGACAGGACCAGGCATCTTCAGCAGACTCCTAGGAGGGCTCTCGCAGGCCGGTCTACCTGCAAAGGGGGGGCGAGAATACGAGAATTTGCGTAGGCCCGAACTCTCCATCTTGGGGATACCGTAGGACGCTCTGACCGGATACTTCGTTAGGCTGGCGGGCCTTCGCCCGGATTGCGGTGAAGTGCGGGCGAGGTCGTGGAGTCATGGCCCCGTGGCCGGAACGAGGTACGGACAGTCCAGAACGGAGTTACCGATAGTGACCAGCGGCACAATGCCGAGTCGCGCCCACGAGGCACCCCATTCGACAGGTACGACCCTGTGCCGATTTTGTCGATCCTCCCGTATGCACTCTATGGTCGATCTCGGCATGTCTCCACTCTGTGAGAGCTACCTGACGATCGATCAACTCGATCAGATGGAGCCGTTCTACCCACTTCATGTGGTTGTCTGCTCCGAGTGCTTCCTGGCTCAGATCCCGGCATACGTTCCGGCCGAGAACATCTTCACGGAGTACGCGTACTTCTCCTCCTACTCGTCCTCCTGGGTCGAGCATGCCCGCCGATACAGCGAGCGTATGCGTGCGGAACTCCGTCTCGGCCCAGAGAGCCTAGTCCTGGAATTGGCCAGCAACGACGGCTACCTCCTCCAGCACTTCGTGAACTACGGGGTGCCGGTACTGGGAATCGAACCCGCGGTGAATGTCGCACGTGCGGCCGAGACCAGGGGTGTCCCAACGCTCACCGAATTCTTCGGAACGGAATTGGCGTACAGACTGGCTGCCGAAGGCAGGCAGGCCGATCTCATCACCGCCAACAACGTGCTCGCACAGGTGCCGGACCTGAACGACTTCGTCGCCGGGATCAAGCTGGTCCTGAAGCCGAGCGGCGTGGCCACGGTCGAGTTCCCTCACCTGAAGCGGCTCATCGAGGGAAATCAGTTCGACACGATCTACCATGAGCACTTCTCGTACTTCTCGCTGCTCACCGCCATACGCATCTTCCAGGCCCACGGACTCACGGTGTTCGACGTGGAGGAGCTGCCGACCCATGGGGGCTCCCTCCGCTTGTACGCCGGCCACGTGGAGCGCGTCGGTCGCGCGATCAGAGGCCGAGTGACCGAACTGCTCGCCCGTGAGCGGGCGGCCGGGATGGAGGAAATGTCCTACTACTCGTCCTTCGGACGCCGGGTCGAGGACGTCAAGCACTCGCTGCTCGAGCTCTTGATTGCTGCCCGGCGCGAGGGCCGGCCTGTCGCAGGGTATGGAGCGCCGGGCAAGGGTAATACGCTACTGAACTTCTGCGGCATCCGCACGGACCTCGTCACCTACACCGTGGATCGGAATCCCTACAAACAGGGCCGATTCCTACCCGGCACTCATATCCCTATCCACCATCCTGATCGGATCGCCGAGACGCGTCCCGACTACGTGCTGATTCTGCCGTGGAACCTGCGGTCGGAGATCGTCGATCAGCTCGTCTATGTCCG
>DASUPQ010000759.1 GCA_036280995.1 Actinomycetota bacterium
GAGGCCGACTTCATCCTGGCCAAGCACCGCAACGGCCCCACCGACACCGTGACGGTCACGTTCCAGGGGCAGTACTCGCGGTTCGCCCCCATGGCGGCCCGGAGCCTCTAGGCCGACAGGTGTCGCGCGGGATGCCGAGGAAGTAGGTCCAGCCCTGCTGGTGGTCCGGTACGGACTCGAGACGGTGGTGCTGCCGGCGGGACGCCGAGGCGGCCGTCCTCCCAGTAGGCCTCGAGCTGCCGGCGCAGCCGCTCCAGGCCCGACTAGGTCACGCCTGCTGCTGGGTGATGTTGACCATCCAGGGGACCCCGAACCGGTCGGTGCACATGCCGAACTCGTCGCCCCACATCTGCTTCTCCAGGGGCATGGTCACGGTGCCGCCGTCCGAGAGCTTCTCCCAGTAGCCGCGCAGCTCGCCGGCGTCGTCTCCGCTCAGGCTGATCGACATGCTG
Source organism: Actinomycetota bacterium (assembly GCA_036280995.1). Lineage (NCBI taxonomy): Bacteria > Bacillati > Actinomycetota > Actinomycetota bacterium. The sequence continues at coordinate 453 of DASUPQ010000759.1, forward strand.
TCGCCGGGGTTGCGCTGCATCCCGGGCGCGGTGTCGGAGGCCATGAGGGTGAACCCGCTGTCGGTCTCCAGCTGGGCGTGCATGATCTTGTCGGCGCCCGGCGACCCCGCGTCCCCGAACTCGCCGAAGGTGTTCAGGTTCAGCTCGCCGCCGAACACACCCTTGTAGTACTCCATGGCCTGGCGCGCGTCGCCGTCGAAGGTGAGGTACGGATTGAGCCGAGAAGCCATACCACGCTCCTTTGCCGTGGAGGATCGCGAGCGGTGGCAGCCTAGCGCGACCCGGTGACAACCGGAAGCGACCCGCCCGGCACTTGCGTTCATGCCCCGTTGGTCGGTGAAGTACCACCTGAGGTCCGCGACCGAAGGGAGCAGGGCGATGTGTACCGAGAAGTGCTTCGAGCCGACAGCGGCGGCGGCCACGACCGCGCGCCCCGGCCTCACCCGACGGGCGGCGCTGCTGGGCGGCGCGGCGGTCGCGGCCTCCGCGGCCTCCGCGGCCCTGGGCGGACCGGCCCAGGCCGGCGAGCGGGGGCCGGCCTTCCCGGGCCGGCGGCACGGCCTGCGCGACCTCACCTACCCGCTGACGACCTCCTTCCCGGCCTTCGTGCCCGGCGAGGAGGCGGTGCGGCGCACCACCGTGACCATCGAGGCCAACGGCTACTACATGCAGGAGTGGCGCATCATCGAGCACATCGGCACGCATGTCGACGCGCCCGGCCACTTCACCCTGGGCGGCCGCCTGGCGCCCGAGCTGAAGCCGTCGGAGCTGATCGTCCCGGCGGTGGTGGTCGACATCGCGGCCAAGGCGGCCCGCGACCCGGATGCGGTCGTGACCGTCGACGACCTGCGCGCCTTCGAGCGCCGGCACGGCCGCATCCCCCGCGACGCCGCCGTCCTCATGTACTCGGGCTGGGGGGCCAGGGTCGGCGACGCCGACGCCTACCGGAACGCCGACGCGAGCGGCACCCTGCACTTCCCCGGCTTCGACCCCGAGGCCTGCGAGTGGCTGCTGCGCCGCCGGAGGATCCGCAGCCTCGGCGTCGACACCCTCAGCATCGACCCGGGGAACTCGACCACGTTCGAGACCCACCTGATCCTCACCGGCGCCGACCGCTACGGGCTGGAGAACCTGGCCAACCTCGACCGCATCCCCAGGCGTGGCGCCACCATCATGGTCGGGCTCATCCCCTACGAGGAGGGCTCCGGCGGCCAGGCCCGCATCTTCGCCTCCTGGTAGGCGGCCCCCGCCGGCCGGCAGCGGGCGCCGTCAGGACCCGAGCGCGACCGGGCGGCCGGCGGCCGCCCGGAGGAGGGCGGTGACGGTGGCCCAGCCCTTGGTGGGGGCGGCGGCGGCGGGGGAGTAGCCGGGGGCGCCCAGGGGGATGCGGACCCGCAGGGCCCCGGGCAGGGTCCGGAACCGGATGGGCGGGTCGAGGACCAGCGCCTCGCCGTCGATGCCGATCTCGACCGGCTGGCTGGAGTGCAGCTCGAAGCTGCCGTCGGCCCACTCGACCCAGCCTGGCGGGCGCCAGGTCCTTCCGGCGGCCTGCGACTCGACCAGGCGGGCGATCTCGCCCGAGGAGCGGAAGGTGGCGGCCACGATGCCCAGGTTGCCGCCGTCGATGCAGCGCCGCGACCCGAACCCCTCGCCGCTGCCCAGCTCGTAGCGGTCGTTGGAGACCAGGATCAGGTGGGTGGAGGCGTGCTCGGTGCCGTCGGGGCCGGTGAAGCGGAGGTCGAACGGGGTGGCGTCGGGGCCGAGCATGTTGGGCAGCAGCTCCAGGGCGGTGCCGACCTTGTGGGCACGGTAGGCGGGGGACTGGACGATCTTGGCGTACAGCCCGACGGTGGCGTTGTTGACGAACACCCGATCGCCGGCCATGCCCAGGTCGATGCGCCGCTCCACCGCCTCCCCGAAGGCGTCCAGGGCGCCGACGACGTCGTTGCGGTCAAGGCCCAGGTCCATGGCCAGGTGGTTGCGGGTGCCGGCGGGGATGCAGACGAACCCGACGTCGTGCTTGGAGGCGATGGTGGCGACCAGGGCCTGGGAGCCGTCGCCGCCGGCCATCCCGAGGACGTCGGCGCCGCCGGCCACGGCCTGTTCGGCCAGCTGGAGCAGGTCGTCGCCGGGAGCCAGGACGACCGGTTCGATGCCGCGGCGGCTGGCCTCCTCGACCAGGTTGAACCGCTCCACCTTGCCGCCGCCGGACTTGGGGTTCATCAACAGGACGGGGCGGGTGGCCGGGCCGACCGGGGTGCCCGGGGTCGGGCTGCTCTTGAGCGACTTGATGTCCCGTCCCAGGGCATGCCTGGTCGCCACCCCACCGACCACGATCAGGGCCACCACCAGCAGGAGCGCCAGCAGGCCGCCGGCGGCGGCGATCACCAGCACGGCCGCCGCCACCAGGGCGAGGACGGCCAGCACCGCGGCGATGGTGCGGCGGATCCCAGGCCGGGTGACGGCGTAGGCGGCCGCGCCGACCCCGATGCTGAAGCACACCGCCGCCGCCAGCAGCATCAGCGGCCGCTGGATCAGCACGACCAGCAGCACCAGGAGCACGGCGAGCGGCGTCAGGAGCGCCGCCACCGCGCTCACCCGGCGTCCCAGGGGTACCGACTTCATCCTGCGGCCTCCTCCGCCGACCGTTGCATCTTGGCCGGGCCGGGCGAGCAGGGCAAGCCGTCGTCCGGAGGGGCCGGTAGGCTCGTTCGGTCGACGAATCCGAGAAGAACACCGGGAGGACCGGGACCATGTGCCGCAACATCACCACCCTCCGGGGCCTGGAGCCCGTGGCCACCGACGAGGAGATCGAGGCCGCTGCTCGTCAGTACGTCCGCAAGATCAGCGGCGTCCAGAAGACCTCCCCCCACACCGAGGCGGCGTTCGAGCGGGCCGTGCGCCGGATCACGTCCGCCAGCGAGCAGCTCCTCGCCGAGCTCCCGCCCCGCCAGCAGCCCCCGAAGACGCTGCCGCCGCTCCGCCGCATC
>DASUPQ010000760.1 GCA_036280995.1 Actinomycetota bacterium
GATGCTCGACCGCCTGGCCGCCGAGTCGTCGACCCCCGCCGCCGAGCGGCTCAAGCAGCGCTATCGGGAGCGGCGCGCCTACTTGCTCCATCTGGTCGAGCTGGCCGACGGCCTGGGCAACCTGCTCGCCAACGTGCTCCAGGCCAACCTGACCGAGGTGTCGGTGCGGCAAAACGACGACATGCGCCGGATATCAGCCTGGGTCGCGATCTGGGCCGTGCCCACCCTGCTGGCTGGCATCTACGGGATGAACTTCCGGCACCTGCCGGAGCTCGAGTGGGTCTTCGGCTACCCACTGGTCCTGGTGGTGATGGCCCTCATCTGCCTGGGGTTGTACCGGGCATTCCGGCGCAGCGGCTGGCTGTAGCCGGCCGGCGTCCCGCGTGACCACGACGGCGGTGCAGGGTGTGCCACCGGGCATCGCCGTAATGGTGGCCAAGCCCTTCGTTGACACAGTGGGGCCGGGGAATGGCCGGGCGTGGTGCGGATCCGAACCCGGAGCACTCCAGGGAAATTAGGAACGGGATCGGGGGGTCCAGCGGCATCGCCTCCCCAATGCCGGCGGCCAAACCTTCCGATCAGTCACTTGGTGTCATAGGTATCACGAACCTGGGCAGATCAGCCTCGGCGATTGCGACCGACAGCCGGGCAGCGCCGACGAAGAAGCTGGCAATGAGCGGCGAGATGAGTATCGGGGCTTGGCTTGCATCACGCCATCATGTCGACCTGCGCTCTCTGGTCGATGCCCGGTGCGGTCTGCCCAGCACCTATTCTGGCAGGGGGTCGAGGTGGAGTCGTCCGCTCGAGCGCTGCTGCAGCGCCTGCTGGAGCGCCCGCCGAGTCGTGAAGTCAATGATGGAGCTCGCCTCGGTGATGAATGCGGGGTCGGCAGCGCCGGTCGAGGACAGCTGGGCGGTGACGCAGCCGCCGGGGAAGACGGTGTACCAGGTCGCTGCCCGGCCGGAGCTGGTTTGGTGGGGCCGCTCGTAGCGTTGTGCGCCGGATTGGTCGGAGGGCCGCTGGATCGCCCCGGTGGTGTCACAGGTGGCGCTGAGCCGCACGACCAGGGAGCCGACCAGGTACTTGGCAAGGGTGACTGTCGACCAGCCGTTTCTGGCCGCCGATGGGCTGGGTCCTTCGCTGGCGTTCACGACCCGCCAGCCGGCCGGCAACGTCCGCACACAGGGGACCAGGGAGGCCGATGGCACCGACTGTGCCTGCAGCCACAGCGGCTCTGGCTGGTCGCAATCGACGTTCGTCAGGTTGAGCAGGGTCGTGGTCTGGTCGTTGTTGACCAGCACAAGGGGAAAGACCAGCGCCAGCAGTGCTGCCAACGGCACCACCAGGAGAAGCAGGCCGACCCGGCGGGCGCTCCAGCGTTGGATCCTGATTGGGCGGGGCCGTGCCGGCAGCAGCTTCAAGAACTCGGCGTGAAGGTCGCGGCCCTGCTGGTGGAGCATCCGGCGCAGCTGGGAGGGCAGGGCCAGTCCGCGGGCGGCCGCGAACCCCTCGGTGATCTCCTCGACCGTGAACTGACGCTTGGCGCGCTCGTATACCTGCCGGGGGTCGCTGCGCAGGGCCAGGCAGAGCATCATGTTGGCCAGGTCGACGGCCTGGCGCCAGGGGCTAGGGCGCACCTGGACGAAGGCGACGTCGATGAGCAGCATGCGGCCGTCGCGGACCAGCAGGTTGGCCGGCTTGATGTCGCGGTGAGCCAGCCCGGCATCCCACAGCTTGCGGATGATCCCGAGGCCGTCGTCGATCACGCTCTGGTCGACCTCGGCCTCGCCGAGCTCGGTGGCCCCGTCGAAGAACTCCGACACCAGCAGGTACTCGCGCTCGGGGGTTAGCTCCACCACACCATACGGCCGGGGGCTGGGGAGCCCGGCTAGATAGAGTTTCTGGAGGGCGTAGTCCTCCTGCTGGACCAGGCGGCGCACGGTGTTGAAGGGCTTCTCGTCCTCCAGGCGGCCGTACAGCAGCTCCCGGCCCAGCTTGTACCACCGATCGGCCCGCAGGTGGTTTTTGGCATACAGCTTGCCGAACAGGATCGTGTCGGTCTCGCCCTTGACCCTGATGCGCAGCGGGGTCGAGCCGGCCGACCCGGCCAGCCCGAATGGTTGAGCGTCCTCGACGACCAGGCCGAGCTGGTCGTCGAGGGCCTGGCGGATCGCCTGTCCCCGGGTCCCGCCGACGTCCAGGTGGGCGGTCCGGCCCCGCCGATAGGTCACCGGGAAGACCTGGCTGGGGGCGAACCAGCGGAAGCCGAGCAGCGGAATCGCCACCCCGATGGCCACACCGACCAGGATGTCGATGGGTGCCTCGACCCCCAGGTACATGCGGGCGAGGGCGACCAGGGCGACGAAGGCGGTTGCCACCCACTTGCCGGTCTGGCGCCAGCGGCCCTCCGGGACCAGGCTGTACAGGATTCCCACCAAGACGACGACCAGCGCCGCCATCTGCGCGGAGGGCAGCGCCCAGGCCGTCCAGTCAATGCGGAACTCGACCCCGAAGGGTCGCGGGCGTCGGAGCATTGGCGCGAGCAGGATCTGGATCATCACGCCCTGCAGGATCCAGGCAACCAGCAGCACCAGCAGATGCCGGAAGCGCCGGCGGATCAACATGGCGAGC
>DASUPQ010000761.1 GCA_036280995.1 Actinomycetota bacterium
TGACCAGCGCCGCCGAGGTGATCGTGCGGGCCGTGCTCTCCAGCCCGCGGGCCACGGCCAGCTCGTTGTCGCCCGTGCGCAGGTACTCCTCCCGGATCCGGCTGAGCAGGAACACCTCGTAGTCCATGGACAGCCCGAACAGGATCGAGAACAGGAACAGGGGCACGAAGACCTCGATGTGGCCCTGGGAGGTGAAGCCGAGCAGCGACTCGCCCCAGCCCCACTGGAACACGGCCACGATCAGCCCGTAGGCGGCGCCCACCGACAGCAGGTTCATGGCGATCGCCTGCAGCGGCAGCACCAGCGAGCGGAAGGCCATGGCCAGCAGGACGAACGACAGGGCCAGGACGGAGAGGACGACCACCGGGAGCTGGCCGGAGATCTCGCGGGCCAGGTCGACGTTGAGGGCGGTGGACCCGCCGACCCTGGCCTGCCCGGCCAGGCCGGCGGCCGGGACGAGCTCGTCGCGGACCCGGTCGAGCAGTCCCTCGGCCGCCTCGGACTCGGGCTCCTCCCTGGTCACGACCGTGATGCGGGCCAGGTCGGCGCCCCGGTCCCAGTTGGCCAGCCCGGCAACGGCCGGGGCCAGCTCGGGGTCGACGCCGTTCAGGCCGCCCGCGTACAGCCGGGTGTAGGCGTCCAGGTCGGCCCGGGGCAGGACCGAGGTGAGGCTCTGCACGCCGGCCACGGCCCCGTCGCCCTGGAGGGCCCGGGTGAGCCGGTCCACCCGCTCCAGGTTGGCTTGGGTCCCGGCCCCGCCCGGGGTGTCGACGAGGATCTCCATGGGACCGGTGACGCCGGCCCCGAACTCGGCCGCCAGGCGCTCGGTGGCCAGCCGCGGGCTCTCGTCGGCGGGCAGGATGCTGGCGCCGGGCTGGCCCAGGCGGATGCCGGCGAAGGGCACGGCCAGCACCACCAGCACGACCAGGGCGGCGGCCATGAACGCCCACGGGCGGCGCATGATCCGGACCGCCCAGCGGTGCCAGAAGCCCTCGCCCTCGGTGGCCCGCGGGCGCAGCACCGGGATCCGCAGGCGGTCGACCCAGTGGCCGACCAGGCTGAGCACGGCCGGCAGGAGGGTGATGGCGGCCAGCACGGCCACCGCGACCACGCTCATCGACCCGATGGCCATGGAGCGGAACGCCTGGATGTCGACCAGGAACATCCCGGCCAGGGCGACGATCACGGTGGCCCCGGACAGGGCCACGGCCCGGCCGGAGGTGGCCAGGGTGACCGGGACGGCCTCGGCCACCGACCGGCCCCGGCGCAGCTCCTCGCGGAAGCGGGTGACCACGAACAGGGCGTAGTCGATGCCGACGCCGATGCCGACGATGGAGGCGGTGTTGGTGACGTAGACGTTCATGTCGGTGACGCCGGCCAGGAAGTACAGGACGCCGAGGGTCACGCCCAGGCTGACCAGGGCGAGCATGATCGGCAGGCCGGCGGCGACCAGGCTGGTGAAGGCCAGCAGCAGGACGACCAGGGTGATCGGGAAGCTGACCCGCTCGGCCTGCTCGAGGTCGTGGCGGGAGATCTCGTTCATGCGCTCGTAGAACGCGGCACCCCCACCGGTCTCGACCTCGACCCCGGCCGGGACGCCCTCGCGGGCCGCCGCCGCGACCTCGGGGACGGTGTCGAGCTGGGTGTTCTGGTCGCCGGAGAGGCCGGCGACCAGGTAGGTGGTGCGCCGGTCGGGTGAGACGAAGGCCGGGCTGCCGCTGGAGACGAACGACTCCACCCCGCCGACGTTCGGGACCGCCTGCACCCGGGTGGCGATGCCCTCGACGACCGCCCGGAAGGCGGGATCGTCGACCGTCCGGGCGTCGTCGTGGACGGTGATCAGGGCGGTGGTCGGGAACTGGTTGGCGAAGCGCTGCTCCAGGTCGCGCTGGACGGCCAGCGACTGGGACCCGGGGACCTCGAACCCGCCGGAGCCGAGGCGGTCGGTCAGCCCCGAGGCGTAGCTCCCCATGACGGCCAGCAGCACCACCCAGGCGCCGATGACCCACCAGCGGCGCCGGACGGTGAAGGCACCGAGTCGTCCCAGCAGGCTGTTCATCGTTCCTCCCCCGTCCGGTCAAAACCGACCGGTTGGTATATTCCGTGCTCGTACGCGTTCGCGGGAAATGGCGGCATGGCTGTCAGGATGGCTGGCAGATGGCCGCGAACCACAGGTCGCGGAAGTCCCGGGCCCGGCGGCGCAGGTCGGACCGGGCGGTCAGGGCCTCGGAGACGGTCTCCAGGCCGATGAAGGACTCGACGGCGATCTCGGCCGCGACCTGCGGCTCGACGTCGGGCCGGATGTCGCCCTCGTCCTGGCCCTTGCGGAGGATCGAGGCGACCATGTCCATCCACATGGTGAGCTGGGTGCCCAGCTCAGGGCGCAGCCCGGGGTGCTCGTCGCCCAGCTCGGTGCAGAGCCGGCTGATGGCCCGGCAGGCGGGGTCCTGCTCGTGCAGGTCGCAGAGGGCCTCGACCATGGCGTCGAGCTGCTCGACGGCGCGCGAGCGGCGCATCACGGCCGCCATCACCACGCCCGCCCACTGCTCCTGCTTCTGGCGGAGGGTGGCCAGGGCCAGCGCCTCCTTGGACGGGAAGTGGAAGTAGAAGCCGCCCTTGGTGACCCCGCTGGCCTTGAGGACGTCGTTCAGGGAGGTGCCGGCGTAGCCCCGGTCGGCGAACGCCTCGGCGGCGACCTCGAGGATGCGGCGGCGGGTCTCCCCGCCCCGGTCCGTGGCCGTCGGCGCCAGCGTCATGCCGTTCCTCCAGAGGTCGCGTTCCGCCGGAGATTAAAACCGACCGGTCGGTCTGTCAACCCCCTTGCTGGGCCGGCTCGACCTCGACCGGGTCCGCGCTCGCCCGCTGCCGGCGGGCCAGCGCCACAAATGGCACCCCCATCAGGTGCACGCCGGCCGCGACCAGGTAGGAGGTGGAGTAGCTCCAGACGTCGGCCACCTTGCCCAGCGCCGGCTGGATCACCACGCCGCCGCTCGACCCGAGCAGGTTGTCGAAGGACAGGACGGTGGCCCGCTGCTCGGACGGGATCAGGCCGTTCATGTAGGCCTGCCGGATCGGCAGGGTGGCGGCGGCGGTCAATCCCCACAGCACCAGCAACCCGACCGCGACCCAGAACGCCGTCGTGAGCCCGAGCAGGACCAGCAGGCCGCCCTCGAGCACAAGGCCGCCCAGGATGGCCGAGGTCCGCCGGCGGAACAGCAGCCGGACCCGCGGCGCCGCCATGCCGCCGATGATCTGCGCGCCGGCGACGATGGCCGCGGCCAGGCCGGCGATGCTGTAGGCCTGCTCGTCGCCGTAGAGCTCCAGCAGGTACGGCTGCATGGCGTAGAAGGCGTAGATGCCGACGCCGAAGCTGAACGGCGCCGCCAGCATCATCCAGCGGACCGGCGGGTTCCCCAGGCCGAAATGCACCGAGCCGCGCAGCACCTGGCCCATCTCGCGCACCGGATGCTTGCCCGGCTTGGGGACGAAGCCCCAGTCCCGCATGAAGACGAAGGCGACCACGAAGGTCACGACCAGGGCCAGCGCCCGGAGGATGTAGGGCACCCCCAGGTTGGTCCACTGGGCGACCAGCCCGCCCAGGACCGAGCCGGACAGCATGGCCGCCCCGGCGACGATCTGGCCCTTGGCGAACACCGACTCGAGGTTGCCCTTGAAGCCGGTGAACTTGAGGGCGTCGACCAGCCAGGCCTCGGTCGCGCCGGAGAAGAAGGTGAAGCCCAGCCCGAGCAGGACCGAGGTGGCCGCCCAGGCCCAGAACGGGGCCTCCACCTGCCAGGCCAGCCAGTACAGGGCGGTGGAGATGGCCAGGCTGACCGAGCCGAGGAGGTAGGAGGCGCGGCGGCCCCAGGTGTCGGCCACCACCCCGGTCGGCACCTCGAACAGGACCATGCCGGCCGTGAACAGGGCATTGGCGGTGAACGCGGCCGTGGCGCTGAGCCCGGCGTCCAGCAGGAACAGCGTGTTGATGCCCCAGATGAACGAGGCGGCCAGGGTGTTGAACAGCATGAGCACGAGGTAGACGCGCTGGACGCTTCGCGGCTCAGGGTTCATGGTCCGCTGAACCTACCGCCGGCCCCGGACATTCCAGAACCGGGCGATCCGCCTCAGCGACCGGCCATGCGGGCGCGCACCTCGGGGCGGCGCAGCGGCGGGTCAGCCTTCGGGGGCTGGCGCCGCGGGGGCAGCTCGGCGAGCACCTCGGCCGTGGCCCGGGCCACGGCGGTCACCGCCTGCTCGAACGCCTCCTCGGCGGCCGGGCTGGGGCGGGTCACGCCGCTCACCTTGCGGACGTACTGGCGGGCCGCGGCCTCGATCTCCTCGCTGGTGGCGGGCGGCTCCAGCCCCCGCAGGGTGGTGATGTTGCGGCACATGATCCCGGTTCCTCCCGCTGTCCTCCTCGGATTCGTCCGACCGCAACGAGCCTACCGGGCCCTCCGGACGACGGCTTGCCCTGCTCGCCCGACCCGGCCAAGATGCAACGGTCGGCGGAGGAGGCGCAGATGAAGTCGGTACCCCTGGGACGCCGGGTGAGCGCGGTGGTGGCGCTCCTGGTCCCGGTCGCCGTGCTCCTGGTGCTGCTGGTCGTGCTGATCCAGCGGCCGCTGATGCTGCTGGCGGCGGC
>DASUPQ010000762.1 GCA_036280995.1 Actinomycetota bacterium
AGGGCCGGGGTGGGCGTGCGCAGGGCGACCAAGGCGACCGAGCGGGCGTCGGCCTGATCGGTCTTGCGTCCGTGGCCTCGGTCCAGCAGCCGCACCCTGGTGGCCAGCTTGGCCTGAACATCGATGACCTGTTCACCGGCCCCGACCAGCTGCTGGGCGAGGTGGTAGCCCAGCCCCCGGGCGCTCTCGACCGCCCAGCGGCGCTCGGGCCAGCGGCCAGCCCAGGCCAACAACCCAGCCGTGGTCTGGGGGCCGGCGAGAACCGTGCGCTGGCCCACGGGCTGCTCGTGCTGGTCAACGGCGACGGCGGTGTGGCTGTGCTTGTGGGGGTCGATCCCGATGATGACCATCAGCGGCTCCTGTCCACGGCGAGGCGACGGCGGCACAGTCGAGCCCGTGGTGGGCACCCTGACCTTCCAGCGACCACGGTCGCGTGCCTGTATCGAGCCACGCCACGGGTGGACGACCACGGGCGGCACGCTATGAACGAGCCAGTCCGTGCTCGACGAACGGTTGAGCCTGGACGGCAAGGAGCCTGCGGGCCTGCCCGGGTCGCCCCGGCACGCTACGGGCTGCAGACCCGACGTGCCGCCCCAGATGCTGACAAGTCAGGAGCCTGGCGAGAGGCCCCATCGCAGTGCTGTCCACCGTCCCGATGGGTGCGTGCCGTCCCTGTCCGAGGAGCCCGGAAGGAACGGCCATGGAGAGCATGCCAGCACCAGCCACGCCGGTCACCGTTGGGGTCGACACCCACCTTGAGACTCACGTAGCCGCCGTGGTCGATCAGGCCGGACGGCTGCTGGGCACCCAGGCGTTTGCGGCTTCGACCCGCGGCTATGTCGCCCTGGTCACCTGGGCCGAACGCTTCGGGCCGGTGGCGCGCGTCGGGGTCGAGGGCACCGGCACCTTCGGGGCCGGCTTGGCCCGGTTTGTGCGCGCCTATGGGCTGGCGGTGGTCGAGGTGGCCCGGCCGGACCGCAGCACGCGGCGTCGTCGGGGCAAGTCGGACCCGATCGACGCCCAGGCTGCCGCCCGAGCGACCCTGGCCGGGGTCGCGGCCGCCACCCCCAAGACCCGTGACGGCCAGGTCGAGATGATCCGGGTGCTGCGGGTCGCCCGCCGCGGCGCCATGAAGGCTCGGATCGCGGCTGCAGAGCAGCTGTACGGGGTGCTGTGCAGCGCCCCCGACGAGCTGCGCCAGCCGCTGCTCGGACTCAAGACCAAGGCGCTGGTCAGGGCTTGTGGGACCATGCGGCCCGGGCCGCTCACCAGCACCACCGCCGCCACCAAGACCACCCTGCGGACTCTGGCCCGCCGCTGGCAACAGCTCCAGGCCGAGCTCGACCAGCTCGACACCCAGCTACAAGCGCTGGTGTCTTCGGTCGCTCCCGCGCTGATGGCGCTGCCCGGGGTCGGGGTCGAGACCGCCGGCCAGCTGCTAGTCACCGCTGGCGACAACCCCCAGCGCCTGCGCTCAGAGGCCGCCTTCGCGCATCTGTGCGGCACCGCCCCCATCCCAGCGTCCTCGGGTCGCACCGACCGCCACCGGCTGAACCGCGGCGGCGACCGCCGAGCCAACAACGCCTTGTGGCGGATCGCCCTGGTCCGCATGCGCTGCCACCCACCAACCAGGGCCTATGTCGAGCGAAGGACCAAACAAGGCCTGTCCAAGCTCGACATCATGCGCTGTCTAAAGCGCTACATCGCCCGCGAGATCTACCACCAGCTCACAAGCCCGCCACCCACCGCCCCACCCGCTTGCCTGAAATAGGAGGCATCGAGACACTCGAAGGATCGGGAACGACGGAGCGGAACGCTGGCATGCTGCTCCTTCACCCGCGTCCCGCTCCCCGCTGCGCTGGTCGAGCTGGCTACTGCTCCTGGCTTCTCGTCGTCCTGGTCGTCGTCGCCGCCGCCCAGCGCAGGCTCGGTCCCAGCTCCTCGGCCATGACCTCCACCACCGACCGGGCGCCGTCGGCGTCTACTCAGGTCTGGGTGCGGTAGCGCAGGTACACCACGCCGCTGCCCAACCGGCGCTCATCCAGCAGCTCG
>DASUPQ010000763.1 GCA_036280995.1 Actinomycetota bacterium
ATTGATTCATCGGCCTGTCCGCGTTCTTGGCGGACCTTCGGTCCGCGCCGCCTGCGGCGGCCATCTCATACTGATCCGGTGGCCACTCAGCGTGGTGCCACGTGAGCGCCGTGTTGCTGCCTAACCCGGCCAGACATCAGGATCAAGCCGCTGTAATGGCGCTAGCCTAGTGAACTTGGGCGAGAGCCACCTACGCCCTCTGCAGCATCGCCCTCGCACCAAGCGAGCTGTAGGGTTCCTTCGGCCCCGGTGACCGGCTGATCCGGGCCTTCCATCACCTTTCTGCTCGAACCGGGGCCAGAAGGGGGGAAGCTTCGCATGCACCCACCAAAGAGGAGCTGGCTGCGCCGCTCGGTCCTGGTGGCCTGCGCGTTGACGCTGCTGATCCTGCCAGCCTCCAGCGCCTTCGCCCAGGCCGAGACGTTCACCGAGACCGTCAAGGACGAGACCGAGACCTTCATCGACGAGCTCCCGTGCGTCGGGCCGGCCGAGATCACCATCACCTACAACGGCGTCTTTCACTTCACCGAGAACGCCAACGGCGTCCACTTCACGGGGACGCTCACCGGGACCGTTATCGCCGACCCGCTCGACCCGTCACTGCCAACCTACACCGGCCGCTTCACGCAGTGGTTTGGTGAGAACCACAACCCCAACATGGCCAACGCGACCTTCACGTTCAGCGTCCGTGCCAGGGCCGAGGACGGGTCAACGGTGAACTTCCACGTCGTCGCCCACGTCACGGCCGAGACGGTCGACACCTCAACCGACCCGCCGACCGTCACCGGCCTCCGGGTCCGGTTCGAGAAGCCTCGCTGCGCCTAGCCCACCGGCAGGAAGGCCCGGTCCGGCCGGCGCCGCACCGTACGAGAAGGGCCCTAGAGGGACGGCTTCCGGGGCCCTTCTCGGTTATCGCGGGCCACTGCCAGGATATTGCGGCCCCGACGCTCGCCCGCGACCTTCGCGACCTGCGCCTGGCACAGCGGTCAGGCGCTTGTAGTCCGCGCGTGGGGTGCCAGAAGTCGGTCGTGGCCGTCACCAGCAGGCACCGCTTGACGAGGGACTACGATGCCCCGTCTCTTACTCATCCTCACCGGTGGAGGTCTGGTGTGGTCTGGTCGTTCGTCTACCTGGCGCTGCGCCGTGTCTTTGAACTGGTCATGCTCTGCTTCCGGTCGGCGCACGCCAAGGAGATCGAGATCCTGGTGTTACGCCACGAGCTCGCGGTGCTACGCCGCCAGCATCCACGGCCCCGCCTGCAGCCGAAGGACCGGGCGCTGCTTGCGGCGCTGAGCCGGCTGCTCCCACGGGCGCGGTGGTCGGTGTTCCTGGTGCAACCCGAGACGCTGCTGCGCTGGCACCGGCGCATGATCTGCCGGCGCTGGACCTACCCCACCACCTCCCATGGACGGCCTGCGATATCCGACGAGGGGCAGCAGCTGGTCGTGCGGCTTGCTCGCGAGAATCCGCGGTTGGGCTACCAACGGATCCACGGCGAGTTACTGCGCCTAGGCGTTCGGGTGTCGGCCAGCTCGATCAGGCGGGTGCTGCGCGCCCACGGCCTTGACCCGGCGCCCCGCCGCACTGCAACGAGTTGGCGGGCGTTCCTGCGCCAGCAGGCCGCCGGGATCATGGCGTGCGACTTCTTCACCGTCGACACGGTCTTCCTGCAGCGCGTATATGTGCTGTTCGTCATCGAACTCGGAAGCCCGACGGGTGCACCTGGTCGGCGTCACCGCTCACCCGACTGGGTGGTGGGTTGCCCAGCAGGCCCGCAACCTGGTCGCCGTCCTCGACGACCGGGCCACCGCGTTCAAATTCCTGATCCGCGACCGGGACACCAAGTTCAGCAGGGCGTTCGACGACGTGTGGCGCTCGACCGGCACTGAGGTCATCCGCACACCGGTCCAGGCACCCAACGCCAACGCCGTCGCCGAACGGTGGGTCGGCAGCGTGCGCCGAGAGTGTCTTGACCAGCTGCTGATCGTCGGCTGCCGGCAGCTTGCTGGTGTACTGCGAGTCTATGTGGAGCACTACAACCGGCACCGTCCGCACCGCAGCCTTGGTCACATGGCGCCCGTGCCGTCGGTGCTAGCAGAACCGAAGGGCGGATCAATCCTTGGCCGGTTGCGCCGGCGTGACCTGCTCGGTGGACTAATTCATGAGTATGAGCCGGCAGCATGAAGAGCTGACTTCAGGCACCCCACGGGGTCGGGCTAGGGCGACTGGCCGCTATCTGCTGGCGCCGAGCTTGACCTGGTCGCCGGGCTGCACGCCCGCCGCCTCCTGGGCGGCCTGCCCGGCCGCGACCCGCTCGGGGATCATCGGGCCGTCGCCGGAGGGGTCGATGATCCCCGCCTCTAGCCAGGTGTAGTCGCCGCGCAGGACGCGCTGGGCGGCCGCGTAGTCGCCGGTGTCGTCGTTTGCCCACAGGTCGTGGAACAGCCGGTCGACCCGGCGGCGGGCGCCCCGGCAGAACAGCTCGGCCAGCTCGACTGCACCCTCGGCTTCGGGCATTTGGTCGTCGAGCAGCATCTGGGTCCGCACGCAGGTGGCGCTGATCGCGAACAGCTCGGCGCCGATGTCCACGATCCGGCCCAGGAACCGCTGCTTGCGGTCCAGCCGGCCCTGCCAGCGGGCCATGCCGTAGAAGGTCGAGCGGGCGAGCCGCCGGCTTGCCCGCTCCATAAAGCGCAGGTGGGTGGCGAGGGCACCGAACTCCTCGAAACCGCCGGGGGTGTAGCCCTTGCCGACGGTCAGCTGGGGCAGCCAGCGGGCGTAGAAGCGGCTGGCTGACGCGGCCGCCCTGGCCTTGCCGCCGAGGCCGGTCTCCGGGTCGATCAGGCCGCCGGCGACCGAGAGGTGCTGGTCGACCGCCTCGCGGGCGATGAACAGGTGCATGATCTCGGTCGAGCCCTCGAAGACGCGGTTGATCCGCAGGTCGCGCAGACCCTGCTCGGCGCCGACCGGGCGCTCGCCGCGGGCGGCCAGCGAGGTGGCCGTCTCATAGCCGCGCCCGCCGCGCAGCTGGACCAGCTCGTCGGCGACCAGCCAGGCCATCTCGGAGGTGTACAGCTTGGTCAGGGCGGCCTCGATGCGGATGTCGTTGCGCTTGTCGTCGGCCAGCGCGCTGGCCAGCTCCAGCATCGACTCCATCCCGTAGGCCATGCCGGCGATGAACGCGACCTTGGCGGCGACGGCCTCGTGCTTGCCGATCGGCTTACCCCACTGGACCCGCTCGTTGCACCACTGGCGGGCGATCCTGAGCGACCACTTGGCCGCCGCGCAGCAGATGGCGGGCAGGGACAGCCGCCCCGTGTTGAGCGTCTGCAGCGCGATCTTGAGCCCGCGGCCTTCCTCGCCGAGGCGGTCGGCGGCCGGGACGCGGACGTTGTCGAAGACGGTGACGCCGTTCTCGATCCCGCGCAGCCCCATGAACTGGTTGCGGTGGGTGACGGTGATCCCGGGCGTGTGGGCGTCGACCACGAACGCGGTGATGCCGCCCCGGTGCCCTTGGGAGCGGGGCACGACCGCCATCACCACCAGCATGTCGGCGATCACACCGTTGGTGGTCCACAGCTTGGAGCCGTTGAGCACATACGCGCTGCCGTCCTCGGTCGGTGTGGCGGTGGTGCGCATGCGGGCCGGGTCGCTGCCCACGTCAGGCTCGGTCAGCAGGAACGCGCTGACCTGGTCCCTGGCCACCCCCGGCAGGATGCGCCGCTGCTGCTCGGGGGTGCCGAACAGCCGCACCGGCTCGGGCACCCCGATCGACTGGTGGGCGCTGAGCAGCACGCTGATCGAGGAGTGCGCCGACGCCGCCAGGGCCAGCGCCCGGTTGTAGTAGACCTGGGAAAGGCCGAGGCCGCCGTAGCGCTCGTCGATCTTGATCCCGAACGCGCCCAGCTCGCCCAGGCCCCGCACGACTTCGTCGGGGATCTTGGCGTCGCGCTCGATCTGCAGCGGGTCGACCGTCTCGCGGAGGAACGCCTCCAGCCGCGCCAGGAAGGCCTCGCCCTTGCGCCGCTCCTGCTCGGTCGGGCGCGGGTGGGGATGGATCAGGTCGAGCCGCAGCCGACCGAGGAACAGCTCCTTGCCGAAGCTCGGCTGCTGCCAGTCCTGCTCGCGCGCCGCCTCGGCGACCTTGCGGGAGTGCTGCTCCGTATGTGCCTGTGTGTCCCGGCTCACCGTACCGCCTCCGTTGCCGGCTGCCCGTTGCTGGTCCTGGACTGATTGTGCCCGTTCGACCAGGCCTTACGCGCGGTCGGTGCTCTCATCGTCCGTCGCCTCACGCCGCGCGGACCTGCAGCCGGCCGCCCAAACTCGCCCTCGATGGCGCGGGCGACGTCGCCGTCGCGTTCCCCAGGGAGCCCAAGCCTCTGACCGCGTGATCTGCCCGTGGTGCGGCTCCGACGAGGTCGAGCGGGTCGGCGAGGTCGGACCGACGGTCATGACATCCCAGTGGCTCTGTGCCGCCTGCGCGAGCCCGTTCGAGCGGATCCGCGGGCGCGGCCGGTCGTGAGCGACCCATCGACGAACTTCCTCACCCGCTACAACGACTTGTCGGTCCAGCGTCGTATGGTCTGCTCGCTGATAACGAGCGATGGAGGAAGGGTGGACCGCTGAAAGCCGATTCTGAACCGCAGTGAGGCAGCAACCGAGTCCGCCGGCGTTGTTGCATTGCGGCGACCAAGGGCAGGCTGGAGCCTCGACCTCCGCCCGATCAGATGGCCATGGCCAGTTCGTCGAATCCCTCCGGCACCCTGCATCAGCCTTGTGTTGCGTCCCTGGAATTCATCTGACGGGCGGCGAGGGCACTATCGGCTGCATCCTCTGGTCGAGCACGGTGAGCAGCTCGCCGGTCAGGTGTCCAGCTCGATCTGCTGGCGTAGCCGGGCGCTGAACGCCTGGATCGTGGGGGCGGCGTCGTAGCGGCACCGGTTGAAGCGTCGATCGACGGCGGCTTGGACGGGCCGGCATGGGCTCCGGCCGGGGCGCCGGTTTGGTCCCGGAGGTGGCCGACCACCCCCAGCGCGGCAGTACGCTTGGTACGACGGGCGCTGGCCGCGAAGGGAGCAGGCGATGCTGCGCGAGACCGACGTGGTAGTGATCGGCGGGGGCGCCACCGGGACGGCCGTGTTGTGGGACCTGGCCCTGCGCGGTATCGAGGCGGTCCTGGTGGAGCGCTCCGACCTGGGGACGGGCACATCGGGGCGTTGGCACGGCGAGCTGCATTCGGGCGCCCGGTACGCGGTCAACGACCTGCCGTCGGCCCGCGAGTGCGTCGAGGAGAACGCCGTCCTGCGCCGGATCGCGCCGCATACCATCGAGGACACAGGC
>DASUPQ010000764.1 GCA_036280995.1 Actinomycetota bacterium
GACGCCGGTCCAGGGACGGCGGGACGGATCGGAGATGGGGTTGCCGGCCCCGGGGGGCCGGTCCTGCTCGCCTGGGCGCTGTTCGGGCTCCTGCTCGGCGTCGCCGCCTTCCCGCCGCTCGACCGCATGACGCGCGACGCCGCCCCGGCCGCGCTCGGGTTCGTCCTGCTCCTCACCCCCACCGGGTCGCCGCCGTCGCGCCGCTGGCGCCGCTGCTCCGCCGCCCTGAGCCGGCTCAGTGGCGGTGGTGGTAGCGGCGGCGTGAGGCGAACAGGGCGGCCACGCCCACCAGCAGGAGCAGGACGCTGGCGCCGAGCATGGACAGGGCCGTGGCGCCGGTGAAGGCGAGCGGGGAGCGGCTGGCCGGGTCGAGGGAGGCCGCCGGCTCGCCGGCCGCGACGGCCGGGGCGGCCTCGGCGGCGGGGGTGGTGGTCGGGGGCGCCGGCTGGCTGTCCGCCCTGACCACCGGGGGGGCCTGGGTGGTGGGGGCGGCCTGGGCCGGGCCGGAGGGTGGCGAGGTGGCGCGGGGGGCCGCCCCGTCGGCCCGCCGGGGGAGCAGCTCGAGCAGCACGACCCGGTCGGTCACCTCCAGCTCGATGGCGTCGAGCCCGCGCCTGCCGGGCGGGTCGGCGTAGCTGCGGTCGGGGCGGGTGCCGAGCTCGGGCACGAACGTCCGCGCCCCGGCCACCGGGGTGTCGAGGACGACCGTGACCTGCTGGGCGGGGACGGCCAGCTCCTGGCCGGCGACCGGGTCCCAGCCGGGCCGCTCCGCCCACAGGGCCAGCCAGAAGTGGCCGTCGGCCTTCTGGAGCAGGCGGTAGCGGACGTCGGCGGCGTCGCCGGCGAGCCGGAAGCGCAGCCGGTCCGGCACGACCTGCCGGCGGCCGTCGTCCAGCAGGGCGAGCAGCCCGGCCACGGCATGGTAGGCCGGGGTGGGGGCGCCGGCCGGGTCGAGCAGGCCCGGCCCGGTATCGCCGCCGCCGCTGCCCGGCACGTAGGTGCGGACGGCCAGCCCGGCGTTGGCCAGCAGCAGCCGCGGCAGGTACCTGGCGGCCACCGCGTCGGGCACGCCGGTGCCCAGGTCGACGTCGGTGACCTGCACGGCCGCGTCACCGGAGCCGAGCGCGTCGGCGGCGCAGCCCGGGCAGCGCCCGCCCAGCTCGAGCCGGACGGCCTGGTAGTCGAAGCCGGGGCCGCTGCCGAGCATGGCCACCCCGGGCAGGCGGGGGTGGGCGGCGACGGCCCGGCGCAGCCTGACGGCCCGCTCGCCGGCCGGGGCCTCGATCGCGGTCACGGCCGCGCCGAGGGACGCGGCCGCCTCGACCGTCGCCTCCGGGTCGGCGCCGGCCCCGACGGCCAGGTCGAGCCGCAGGTCGGCGCCGGCCAGGGCCCGCAGCCCGGCCAGGGCGGGGTCGTCGGGCCCGGTGGCCGCCGGCCCCCGGGCGTGGCGGATGCCGGCCGCCCGGAGCCGGTCGGCCTGGGCCCAGCCGGCGGCGGCGTCCCCGGGCGCCAGGTTCACCCCGACGCTGTCCACGAACGCCCCGGCGGCCATGGCCAGCTCCTCGGTCGCGGCCGGCGGGCTCGAGGCCGCCGCCGCGCCCGTCCCCAGGCAGGCCAGCAGCACCAGCGCCATGCCGGCCAGCAGGTGACGCAACCGACGCATGAATCCTCCGGGAGCAGGCGGGGGGATGCGCCTCATCGGCGCCGCATGCGCCCCTATCGTGAGCACAACGGATCGGGTCAAGCAAGCGCGCCAACCTGGACATCCGGGCGGGTTGCGGGCCGCGGGCCCGTGACCTGCCATGACAGGGCGGAGACAGGCTAGGCTTGAGCCCCCGGACCCCGACGGGAACGAAGGAGGCTGGCGCCGATGTCCGTCCCCGGACCGTCGCGCTGGCGGTTCCCCGACCCGGCCGGCGCCGGGGAGGACGGGCTGGTCGGGATCGGGGCCGACCTGGAGCCGGCGACCCTGGTCGACGCCTACCGCCGGGGGATCTTCCCCTGGCCGCACCCGGGGGCGCCGCTGCCCTGGTTCTCGCCGGACCCGCGCGGGGTCATCCCGCTGGACGGGGTGGCGGTGTCGCGGTCGCTGCGGGCCCGGCTGCGCAACTCCGGCTGGGAGACCACCGTCGACCGCGCCTTCGCGGCCGTGCTGGCCGGCTGCGCCGACCGGCCGAGAGCCCTCCACGAAGGAGGCACCTGGATCACCGGCCCCATGCGCACCGCCTACCAGCGCCTGCACGACCTGGGCCACGTCCACAGCCTGGAGGTGTGGGCCGGCGGCGAGCTGGTCGGCGGCCTCTACGGGGTTGGCGTCGGCGGGGTGTTCACCGGCGAGTCCATGTTCCACCTGGCCTCCGACGCCTCCAAGGTGGCCCTGGTCGACCTGACCGCCCGCCTCACCGCGGCCGGCGGCTGCCTGATCGACGTCCAGATGGTCACCCCCCACCTGGCCAGCCTGGGCGCCCGCGACCTGCCCCGGGCCGAGTTCCTCGACCTGCTGGCCAGGGTCCGCGACGACCGTGTCCGCATGGCCACCGACCGCCTCCCGGTCGCCCGGCTCGGCTAGGATCGACTCATGCGCGGGACCATGACCGGGAAGATCCTCTCCGAGCACCTCGTCTCCGGGAAGCTGGAGGCTGGCTCCGAGATCGCCCTGCGGATCGACCAGACACTGCTCCAGGACGCCACCGGGACCATGGCCTGCATGGAGTTCGAGGCCCTTGGGCTGGACCGGGTCCGGGTCGACCTGGCCGTCCAGTACGTCGACCACAACATGCTCCAGTTCGACCACCGCAACGCCGACGACCACCTGTTCCTGCAGGGCTGCGCCGCCCGCTACGGCCTCCACTACTCCCGGGCCGGCAACGGCATCTGCCACCAGGTCCACACCGAGCGGTTCGCCCGCCCGGGGGCGACCCTGCTCGGGGCCGACTCGCACACGCCGACCTCGGGGGCCTGCGGGTCGATCGCCATCGGCGCCGGCGGGCTCGAGGTCGCCCTGGCCATGGCCGGCCACCCGTTCCAGACCCCGACCCCGACCGTGGTCGGCGTCCACCTGGAGGGGGAGCTGCCGCCCTGGGTCGCCTCCAAGGACCTGATCCTGTGGCTGATCCGCGAGTACACGGTCAAGGGCGGCCTCAACCGCATCTTCGAGTTCACCGGCCCGGGCGTGGCCGGCCTGGCCGTCACCCAGCGGGCCACGGTGTGCAACATGATCACCGAGCTGGGCGGCACCACGGCCATCTTCCCGTCGGATGAGCAGACCCGCCGGTTCCTGGCCCGCCAGCGGCGCGAGGACCAGTGGGTCGAGCTCGGCCCGGATCCGGATGCCGAGTACGACGAGGAGGTCCACCTCGACCTGGCCACCCTGGAGCCGCTGATCGCCAGGCCCCACCAGCCCGACAACGTGGTCCCGGTGGAGGAGGTCGCCGGCACCCCGGTGTTCCAGGTCTGCTTCGGGTCGAGCGTGAACTCCTGGTACGAGGACCTGGCCATCCCGGCGGCGATGCTGCGCGGCCAGCACCTGCCGCCGACCACCGTCGGGACCGTGTCGCCGGGCAGCCGCCAGATCCTCACCACCATCACCACCTCGGGGGTGCTGGAGGACCTGGAGCGGGCCGGGCTGCGCATCCTGGAGCCGGCCTGCGGGCCCTGCGTCGGCATCGGCCAGGCTCCGCCGACCGGCAAGGCCAGCGTCCGGACCTTCAACCGCAACTTCAAAGGCCGCTCGGGCACCGTCGACGACCAGGTCTACCTGGCCTCGCCGGCCACCACGGCGGCCACCGGGCTGCACGGCCGGATCACCGACCCCCGCACCCTGGGCGACCCGCCGGAGGTCGACGACCCCGACCCGGTGGTCGACGACTTCATGCTGCTGGCCCCGCCGCCGCCCGAGGAGGCGGAGCGGATCGAGATCGTCCGCGGCCCCAACATCAAGGAGCCGCCGATCCCGCCGCCGCTGCCCGAGGCGTTCGGTGGCCGGGTGCTGATCGTCCTGGAGGACAACATCTCCACCGGGTCGATGGCCCCCGACGGGGCGATCGTGATGGCCGACCGCTCCAACGTGCCCGCCATCGCCGAGTACACCTTCATGAAGGAGGACCCGGAGTTCGTCCAGCGGGCCAAGGACTGGGAGGGCGGCTTCATCGTCGCCGGCGACAACTACGGCCAGGGGTCCAGCCGCGAGCACGCCGCCATGGCCCCCCTCGCCCTCGGGGTGCGCTGCGTGATGGCCCAGGGCTTCGCCCGCATCCACCGGCGCAACCTGATCGCCCAGGGCCTGCTCCCGCTGGTCATCGACAAGGAGGCCCACGACCGGCTCGAGGTCGGCGACGAGCTGGCCGTCGCCGACCTCCGCCAGGCCGTGGAGGGCGCGGCGGAGCAGGTCGAGGTGCGGGTCGAGGGCAAGGACGGCTTCACCGCCGCCCTCGACCTGTCGCCCCGCGAGCGCGAGGTCGTCCTGGCCGGCGGCGTCCTCAACCAGCTCCGCGAGCAGGAGGAGAGGGAGGAAGCATGAGCGCGGACGTGTTCGCGGCCATGGAGGAGGCCCGGCGGGCCGGGCGCACGGTGATCATGGGCACCACCGTGAAGACCGAGGGCGACCCGCCGTCCGCGCCCGGGAACCGGGCCCTGTTCACGCCCGATGGGGCGCTGGTCGCGGGCACGATCGGCTGCAACGGCCTCGACCGCCAGGCCGGCCGGGACGGGGCCGGGCTGCTGGCGGCGGGGGAGCGGTCGGGCATCCGCGCCTACACCAGCTTCGAGGGCGAGCCCGGCGAGGGCGTGGTCGAGGTGTTCCTTGAGGCCTTCTCCGGCCCGCCGCGGCTGGTCGTCGGGGGCGGCGGCCCGGTCGCCGAGGCCCTGGCCGCCATCGGCGGGGTCGTCGGCCTGGCCGTGCGGGCCGAGCCGCCCGGCTCGGCCGGCTTCAAGGAGGCCACCCAGGGCCTGGGCCCGGACGACGCCGTGGTGTTCGTCGACCACGACGACCCGGCCCTGGTCCCGGCCCTGCTCGGCCTGCTCGGCGGCGGGGCCGGGTACGTCGGCGTGATGGGCAGCCGCCGGCACACCCCGGGGTTCGTGGAGCGGCTGCGCCAGGCCAGGGTCGACCTGAGCGCCCTGCACAGCCCGACCGGCCTGGACCTGGGGGCCCGCCGGCCACCGGAGATCGCCCTGTCGATCCTGGCCGAGGTGATGGCCGTCACCCACGGCCGTCCCGGCGGCAGCCTCAGCATCGTGCAACGGCCCAGCCGGCAGCCAGAGCCAGAGGCGCGCCGCGGTGCAGCCCCTGGTCGGTCAGGGGCAGAGGAAAGCCCCGAGTAGGCCTCGGGCACGGAGCCCGCGGTTCTCCTCGGGGCCTTCCATCCCCCGAACGGCACCTCCATCGCCGAGCCCGCCTCGGGGGGCGGGTCGGCTCACGTCCCAGTCACGGGAAGAGACCAGGGCGCACGGCCCGGCGTGACCGCCAGACCTACCGTTCAACAGCACGGTGACATACGAAAGGCCACCGTGCCGTCGCTCCGGACTCTGCCAGACGACCCGGATTCGGTCAATCCCCAGTTTGCCCTGCTTTCCCGGTGTGCCGTGCGCAGATCATCCGCAGCACCCCGCTGCGCTGCTACGAGACCTTCGACGAGGCCGTGGCCGACCTGGCCGCGTTCCCGTCCCGGTGACCAGGGCGGAGGAGCGGATCTGGGTCCGCTCTGACCGGGCCGTCGCCCGGGCCTGCGCCGAGCGCGCCGGGCCGATCCTGGACCACATGTCGACCGCCAACGTGGCCCGCGACCTGGACCTGCTGCGCCGGGCCGTCGGCGACGCCAAGCTGACCTACGCCGGCTACTCCTACGGCTCCTACCTGGGCTCGACCTACGCCAACCTGTTCCCGGGCAAGGTCCGGGCCCTGGTCGTCGACGGTGTCCTCGACCCGGTCGCCTGGTCCACGTCCGCCGCTTCGACCGGCTGGCCAGGCGGCTGCTGCGCGAGCCGGTCGAGTTCACCGACCCCGCGAGCGGCGAGACGTTCCTGGTCACCTACGCCGAGCTGATCGGCACCACCCTCGGCGTGCGCTACGACCCGTTCATCTGGCCCGAGTGGGCCGAGGTCCTCCAGCAGCTGTGGGAGCTCACCAGTCCCGAGGCGGCCGCGGCCAGCCTGCAGGCCGTCAAGGCCCGGCTCGGGGTGGCGTTCCAGCAGTGCGAGCCCTGGCCGGGCTGGGACAAGGACCACTACGACGGCCCCTGGAACCGCACCACCGCCAACCCGGTGCTGGTGGTCGGCAACTGTGCGAGCCCGACGTGGTGCCGTTCGCCGAGCCGGCCGCCGCCCAGGCCCAGCAGGCCACGGCCGCGACCAGCAAGGCCGAGCTGATCCCGCCGATGCTGCGGAGGATGCTGGCCGACTGAGCGACCGACCCGGCGACCCTGTCCTTCACGGGGCTCCACGGGGCGTAGGCTGATCCCATGCCTCGCCCCGTGAAGGACGGGTCGCTGCGGGTCGGCGGCCGCACCGTCCAGGTGTCCAGCGTCGGCAAGCCGTTCTTCCCCGACGCCGGCCTGGTCAAGGGCGACCTGCTCGCCTACTACCGCGACGTGGCCGAGGTGATGCTGCCGTACGTCCGCGGCCGGCCCCTCAACCTGCAAAGGTTCCCGGACGGGGTCGCCGGCAAGGGGTTCTGGCAGCAGGGCGCGTCCGGCCACTTCCCGGACTGGGTCCGGACCGTCACCGTGGAACGCCGCGGCCGCGGCGGGACCGTCGACCACGTCGTCTGCGACGCCGCCGCCACCATCGTCTACCTGGCCAACCTGGCCACGGTGACCTTCCACGCCTGGACCTCGACCGTCGACCACCTGGCCCGGCCCGACCTGGTCGTCCTCGACCTCGACCCCGACCCCGGCCAGGGCCTGGACGTGGTCCGGGCGGCGGCCCGGGCGGTCAGGGCGGCCTGCGAGGAGCTGGGCCTGGCCCCGTTCCTCCAGACCTCCGGGTCCAAGGGCTACCACGTCGTCGTGCCGCTGGAGCCCGGGCCCGACGTCGAGGTGGTCCACGACTTCGCCGCCGACCTGGCCGCCCTGGTCGCCGCCCGCGACCCCGACCGGCTCACCGTCGAGTGGCGCAAGGCCAAGCGCCAGGGCCGGCTGCTGCTGGACACGGCCCGCAACGGCTACGCCCAGACCCTGGTCGCCCCCTACTCGGTCCGCCCCCGGCCCGAGGCCCCGGTGGCCACCCCGATCGACTGGTCCGAGCTGGGCCGGGTCGAGCCCCGCAGCTACACCGTGGCCAACCTGCGCCGCCGCCTGGCCCGCAAGCCCGACCCCTGGGCCGGCATGGCCGACCGGGCGGTGGCCTTCGACCCGGTCCGGGCCCGCCTGGACGAGCTGCTGGCCGAGGCGGACCGGCGCTCCTGACCGGCCGGCCCGGCAGCCCCCGAGCCCGCGCCGGCCACGCCCATGGCCACCACCACCGCCCCGGGCGGGTTCCGGGTGCTGGTGTCCACCCGGACGGCCGGGTTCCGGCACGCCTCCATCGAGGCCGGGGTGGCGGCCATCCGCCGCCTGGGACACGAGCACGGGTTCGCGGTCGACGACACCGCCGACCCGGCCCGCATCGGCCAGGGCCTGGCCGGGTACCGGGCGGTGGTGTTCCTGTCGACCACGGGGGACCTGCTCGACCCTGGCCAGCAGGCCGCCCTGGAGCGCTACCTCCAGGATGGGGGCGGCTGGGTCGGCGTGCACGGGGCCGCCGACGCCGAGTACGACTGGCCCTGGTACGGCGGGCTGGTCGGCGCCTGGTTCCGGCGCCACCCGGCCGTCCAGCGGGCCACCGTTCGCCCCGCCCCCGGCGCCGCCGCTCTGGCCGGGAAGCCGCCGGCGCGCTGGGAACGCGGCGACGAGTGGTACGACTTCCGGGCCAACCCGCGCGGCCGGGTCCGGGTGCTGGCCACCGTCGACGAGTCGACCTATCGCGGCGGCGGAATGGGGACCGGCCATCCCATCGCCTGGTGCAGGAGTACGGCGGCGGCCGGGCCTGGTACAGCGCCATGGGCCATACCGGCGGAAGCTTCCGGGAGCCGCCGTTCCTGGCCCACCTGTTGGCCGGCATCCGCTATGCCGCCGGGCGGACCGCGGCCCGCTGCACCCCCGGTTCCTAACCGCCGTCGCGCAGGCGGCGGTAGCGGCGGATGAGGGTGTTGGTGGAGCTGTCGTGGCCCAGGTCGTCGCCGGCCGCCGGGTCGAGCTCGGCCGCGATCCGGGTGGCCAGGACCTTGCCCAGCTCCACGCCCCACTGGTCGAAGCTGTTGATGTCCCAGATCACCCCCTGGGTGAACACCTTGTGCTCGTACAGGGCGGTGAGCTGGCCCAGCACCGACGGGCTGAGCTCGGGGGCGAGGATGGTGCTGGTGGGCCGGTTGCCGGGGAAGGTGCGGTGGGGGGCGAGGTCGGGGCTGACGCCCTCGGCCTCGACCTCCTCGCGGGTCTTGCCGAAGGCCAGGGCCTCGGTCTGGGCGAGGAAGTTGGCCATGAGCAGGTCGTGGTGGTCGCCCACGACCTCGGCGGGCCGGCAGATGCCGATGAAGTCGCACGGGACCAGCCGGGTCCCCTGGTGGATGAGCTGGTAGAAGGCATGCTGGCCGTTGGTCCCGGGCTGGCCCCAGAGGACCGGGCCGGTGTCCACCCCGACCGGCGCCCCGTCAAGGGTGACCGACTTGCCGTTGGACTCCATGTCGAGCTGCTGGAGGTAGGCCGGGAAGCGGCCCAGGTACTGGCTGTAGGGGAGCACGGCCTGGGTCTCGGCCCCGAAGAAGTTGATGTACCAGACCCCGAGCAGCCCCAGCAGCACCGGCAGGTTGCACTCGAACGGGGCGGTGCGGAAGTGCTCGTCCATGCGGTGGAAGCCGGCCAGGAGCTCGTCGTAGTGGTCCGGCCCGATGGCCACCATCAGCGACAGCCCGATCGCCGACGGGTAGGAGTAGCGGCCCCCGACCCAGTCCCAGAACCCGAACATGTTGGCCGGGTCGATGCCGAACCCAGCCACCTTCTCGGCGTTGGTGGACACGGCCACGAAGTGGCGGGACACGGCGGCCTCGTCGCCGAGGGCGTCCACCAGCCAGGCCCGGGCCGTGCGGGCGTTGGTCAGGGTCTCGACGGTGGTGAAGGTCTTGGAGGAGACCACGAACAGGGTCTCGGCCGGGTCCAGGTCACCGGTCGCCTCGGCGATGTCGGCCCCGTCGACGTTGGAGACGAACCGGAACCTCCGTGAGCGGTCGGTGTAGGGCAGCAGGGCCTCATAGGCCATGGCCGGGCCCAGGTCGGAGCCGCCGATGCCGATGTTGACGACGTTGCGGATCGGGCGGCCGGTGTGGCCCAGCCAGCGGCCGGAGCGGACCTCCTCGGCGAAGGCGCGCATCCGGCCCAGCACCTCGTGCACCTCGGGCACGACGTCGTGCCCGTCGACCAGGACCTGGCTGCCCTCGGGGGCGCGCAGGGCGGTGTGGAGCACGGCCCGGTTCTCGGTGACGTTGATGCGCTCGCCGCCGAACATGGCGTCGATCCGCCGGCGCAGCCCGGCCCGCTCGGCCAGGGCGACCAGCAGGGCCACCGTCTCGGCGGTGGCCCGCTGCTTGGACCAGTCCAGGTACAGGTCGCCGGCCTCGCAGGTCATGGTCTCGCCCCGACCCGGGTCGGCGGCGAACAGCTCGCGCAGGTGGGTCCCGGACAGCTCCTGCTGGTGCCGCTGGAGCGCCAGCCACTCGGGGCTCTGGTCGATGCGGGCGTGGGGCTCGGCCATCTAGCTTCCTCCCAGGGATTGCCTGCTTTCGCTGGCGGGGGAATAAGGAGCGGCGGCGTGACCGCTGAATTGTCCCTCGATCGTTGTCTACTGTCGGCATGGCCTCGTTCCGCAAGTACGGTCGCCTAGCGGTTGCGCTCCACCGGCCCTCTCGGCCGGAGAGGGGCTGGCTGTGAGACGCGCCTACAAGCTGCGCGCCTATCCGACCCGTCCGCAGGAGGGCCGCGCGGTGCGGCTGCTGGCCGACCACTGCGACCTGTACAACGCCGCCCTCCAAGAGCGCCGCGACGCCTGGCGCATGCGCAACCTCAGTGTCTCCCATGGCGACCAGTCGGCCCAGCTCAAAGAGATCCGCGCCGCCGACCCTGACGGGCAGGGCCGCCACTCCTTCACCGCCCAGCAGCAGACCCTCCGCCGCCTCAATGCCGTGTTCGCTGCCTATTTCAAGCGCGTCAGGAAGGCAGAGAAGGGTCGGCAGCAGGCCGGGAGCGGCGAGAACCTCCGGCAGCGGACGGTTGGCTACCCACGCTTCAAGCCCCGCCAGCGCTTCGACCAAGTGCTGTTCGTCGCCGGGGATGGCGCCAAGTGGGAACCCGCCGACGGTGGCCGGTGGGCGCATGCCAGCTTCCAGGCGGTCGGGCGGGTCAAGGTCGGCCAGCATCGGCCGGTGGTCGGTCGGGTGAAGACCCTGCAGCTCAAACGGGAGGGACGTCGCTGGTACGTGGTCGTCGTCACGGAAATGGAGCCCGTGTCGCTGCCAACCACCGGCCGAGAGATCGGAGTCGACGTGGGGGTGGCGCGGTTCCTGACCACCAGCGACGGGGAGGTCGTCGCCAACCCCCGCTTCCTCATGGCCGCCCAGGAGAGGATCGTCGAGCTGCAGCGCCGCAAACAGCGCGCCCGGCCCGGCTCCGGGAACCGCCGGCGACTCCGGCGGGCCCTCGCGAAAGAATGGCGCAAGGTCCGTAACCAGCGGCGGGACTTCCACCACAAGACCGCCC
>DASUPQ010000765.1 GCA_036280995.1 Actinomycetota bacterium
CGCCGGGAGTGGGCCGGGCTGGCCGTGATCGCCCTGCCCTGCCTGCTCGCCACCATGGACCTGGAGGTGCTGAACCTGGCCGTCCCGGCCCTGACCGCGGACCTGCAGCCCAGCAGCGCCCAGCTGCTGTGGATCATCGACATCGACGGGTTCATGGTCGCCGGGTCGCTGATCACCATGGGAACCCTCGGGGACCGCATCGGCCGCCGCCGGCTCCTGCTGATCGGCGCGGCCGCCTTCGGGGTCGCCTCCGTGCTGGCCGCCTTCTCCACCAGCGCCGAGATGCTGATCGCGACCCGGGCGCTGCTGGGCGTGGCCGGGGCGACCCTGGCCCCCTCGACCCTGTCGCTGATCCGCAACATGTTCACCGACCCGGGGCAGCGCACGGTCGCCGTGGCCGTGTGGGCGACCAGCTTCTCGGTCGGGGCCGCCATCGGGCCGCTGCTGGGCGGGGTGCTCCTGGAGTGGTTCTGGTGGGGGTCGGTGTTCCTGCTGGCCGTGCCCGTGATGGTGCTGCTGCTGGTGGTTGGCCCGGTGCTGCTGCCCGAGTACAAGGACCCGGACGCGGGCTGGCTGGATCTCCGCAGCGCGGCCATGTCGCTGGCCGCGGTGCTGCTGGTGATCTACGGGCTCAAGCAGCTCGCCCTGGACGGCCTCGGGCCCGAGCCGGCGCTGCCGGTGGTGGCCGGGCTGGCCGTCGGCTGGCTGTTCGTCCGCCGGCAGCGCACCCTGGCCGACCCGCTGGTCGACCTGTCGCTGTTCGCCAGCCGGACCTTCAGCGGCTCGCTGGCCACCCTCACCCTCAGCCTGTTCGTGACCTTCGGCACCTTCCTGTTCGTCGCCCAGTACCTCCAGCTGGTCCTCGGCCTGTCACCGCTCCAGGCCGGCCTGTGGACGCTGCCCTCGGCCTGCGGGCTGGTCGCCGGGTCGATGCTGACCCCGGTGCTGGCCCGGCGGGCCCGGCCGGGCCTGGTGATGGCGGGCGGCCTGGTCCTGGCCGCGGCCGGTTTCGGGCTCCTCACCCTGGTCGACGGGACGGGGGGGCTGGGGGTCGTGGTGGCCGGGTCGGTCGTCTTCTCCATGGGCGTCGCCCCGGTGGGGACGCTGGCCACCGACCTGATCATCGGGTCGGCCCCGCCCGAGCGGGCCGGGTCGGCCGCGGCCCTGTCGGAGACGGGCGCCGAGCTGGGTGGGGCCCTTGGCATCGCCGTCCTCGGCAGCGTCGGGGCCGCCGTCTACCGCGTCCAGGTCACCGATGCCCTCCCGGCCGGGATCCCGGCCGGGGCCGCCGAGGCCGCCCGCGACACCCTCGGCGGGGCCATGGTCGCGGCCGGGCAGCTCCCGGGGGCGCTCGGCACGGCCCTCCTGGACGCGGCCCGCCAGGCGTTCGCCCAGGGGCTCGTGACCACCTCCGCCATCAGCGCGGTCCTGACCCTCGGGCTGGCCGCCCTGGCCGCCGTCCTGCTCGGGCGACGCTAGGCCTCCGCCGAACGGCGCCAGGCGGCCCGCCCCAGCTGGGCGAACGACCCGAGGAAGCGGCCGGTGAGGTCGGCGGCGCCGTGGTCGGTGAGGACGGCGGCGACGGTGCGGGCGTCGAGGCGGCGGGTGCAGGTGGCGACCTCGAGGGGGACGTCGTCGCGGATGGCCATCAGCTCGCGGTTGAGCTCGTAGGTGGCCCGCTGGGTGACCAGGGCCTCGGCGACCCAGGCGCCGAGCAGCCGGGCCACCCCGGCCGGGTCGTCGAGGGCCGCCTCGACGGTGCCGTAGGCGTCCAGCAGCCGGGCGGCGGTGACGGCGCCGATGCCCTTGACCCCGGGGAGGCAGTCGCTGGCGTCGCCCCGCAGGGCCGCCAACGCCGGGTAGGCGGCCGGGCCGACGCCGTAGCGGGCCCGCAGCCAGCTCGGCGAGACCTGCTCCATGCGCCCGCCCGTGACCAGGTAGAAGACCTGGACGGTGGGGGCGACGAGCGCGAACGCGTCCTGGTCGCCGGTGGCCAGGGCGGCCGCCACTCCGCGCCGCCGGGCCAGGGCGGCGGCCGAGCCGAGCACGTCGTCGGCCTCCAGCCCCGCCGGGACGACCACGCAGATGCCGAGCTCCGACAGCAGCCCGGGCAGCTCGCCGAGCAGGTCGACCAGGGCGTCGTCCTTGGGCGGGCGGGCCGACTTGTAGCCGGGATGGCGGTCGCGCCGCAGCGAGCGGATCGGGTCGTCGAAGCCGACCACGCAGGCGCTGGGACGGGTCGCCGCCCCGATGCGGGCCAGCATGGCCAGGACCCGCTGGCGCGCCTCCCCCGGCGGCCCCTCGGCCCCGCCGACGGCGTGGAAGGCCCGGTGGGCCAGCCCGTTGCCGTCGACGGCCAGCAGCACCGGGACCGGCCGCCGCGGCCCGCGGCCCTGGCGCCGCCGCCCCTCGGGACCCTGACGCGGCCGCGCCTCCCGGACGGCCGCCCCCTCGGCCGCCGGCTCGTCGAGCACGAACAGCTGCGGGGTGTCGGCGGGTATGGGAGGCATGCGACCACGATCACCCTCGAACGCCAGGCGCGCAAGGTGCCGTCTTGTCGCAGGAAGGTTGAGACTCGGCCGCGCCTGCAGAGGTCCTTGGTAGATTGTGGCGATGATTGGCAGCGTCAAGGTGGAGCCGGGCCGGCGGCGCCGGCGGCGGCGGGAGGACTCCGAGCAGGAGATCCTGGAGGCGGCCGAGCGGCTGCTGCGCGAGCGGCCGTTCCGCGAGCTGACCGTCGACGACCTGATGGCCGCCACCAGCCAGTCCCGCACCGCCTTCTACCGCCACTTCACCGACCGCCAGGACCTGCTCGTCCATCTCATCCGCGACCTCAACGAGGAGCTGTGGGAGATGAGCGCCGGCTGGCTCCGGGGCCGCGGCGACCCGCTGGCCGAGGGCCGCGAGTCGCTGGAGCGCCTGGCCGACGTGTACGCCGCCCACGGTCCCCTGCTGCGGGCCATCGCCGAGGCGGCCAGCCACGACGCCGACGTCGAGGCCGTCTACCGCGGCCTGGTCCAGGGGTTCGTGGACGCCACCGCGGCCCGCATCCGCCGCGACGTCGCCGCCGGTCGGACCAGCCTGGCCCATCCCGACCACGTGGCCGCCGCCCTGGTCTGGATGACCGAGCGCCACCTGGCCGCCACCTTCGGCCGGGTCGGGGCGACCGACGCCGACCGCTCGGCCGCGCTGGAGACGCTGTTCACCATCTGGATGCGGACGCTGTACAGCCCGGATCCCCAAACGTAGGCTCGCCGCATGCGGGCGGTCACGATCTCCGACGGGCGGCTGGTGGTGGCCGAGCGCCCCGACCCGGAGCCGGGCCGGGGCGAGCTGCTGGTCCGGGTCGCGGCCGCCGGGCTCAACGGCGCCGACCTGCAGCAGGCCAGGGGCCGCTACCCGGCCCCGCCGGGCAGCCCGGCCGACATCCCCGGGTTGGAGCTGGCCGGCGAGGTTGCCGCGATCGGGCCCGACGTCTTCCGCTTCATCGCCGGCGACCGGGTGATGGCGGTGGTCGGCGGGGGCGGCCAGGCCGAGCTGGCCGTGATCCACGAGCGGGTGGCCATCCCCGTCCCCGACGGGCTCGGCTGGCCCGAGGCCGGCGGCTTCCCCGAGGTCGTCACCACCGCCCACGACGCCCTCTTCACCCAGTGCGGCCTCGGCCTCGGCGACCGGCTGCTGGTCCACGGCGCCGCCGGCGGGGTCGGCACGGCCGCCGTCCAGCTGGCCGCGGCCGCCGGGGCCGAGGTGGTGGCCAGCGTCCGCAACCCCGGCCACCACCAGGCCGTGGCCGACCTCGGCGCCGCCGTGGTCGCCGAGCCCGCCCAGGCGTTCGGCCACGGCCCCTTCGACGTCATCCTGGAGCTGGTCGGCGCCCCCAACGTCCCCGGCGACGTGGACGCGCTGGCCACCGGCGGCCGCCTCATGGTCATCGGGTTCGGCGCCGGCGCCACCGCCGAGATCGACCTGCGCAAGCTGTGGGCCCGCCAGGCCCGCGTGCTCGCCTCCAACCTGCGCTTGCGCCCGCTGGAGCTGAAGGCCGACGCCGCTCGCCGGGTCGAGCACCAGACCCTGCCGCTGGTCGCCGGCGGCCGGCTGCGCATCCCGGTGGCCGCCACCTTCCCCCTGGACGCCGCCCAGGAGGCCTACGACCGCTTCGCCGCCGGCGGCAAGCTGGGCAAGCTGGTCCTGGTCACCTGAGTCAGCCGGGAGGGAGCGTTCGGTGGACGACCTGGAGGACCGGGCCGACGTCGCCTGGTGGCGGGGCGACGTCGACGAGGCGTCGGCCCTGCTCGAGCGGGCCTACCGCAACCACCTGGACGACGGCCGTCCCCGGCCGGCGGCCATGGCCGCCATCAGGAGCGCCGTCAACGCCTTCCTGCGCGGCGACGGCGTGGTCGGGTCGGGCTGGCTGGGCCGGGCCCAGCGGCTGCTCCGCGACGAGCCGGAGCAGGTGGAGCACGGCTATCTCCTCTACTTCGAGCTGGAGGGCACCCTCGCCGGCGGCGACCAGGCCGCGGTCGTGGCCACGGCCGGGCGGGTCCGCGACATCGGCCGCCGCCACGCCGACCCCAACCTGGTCGCCGCCGGCGACCTGTTCGAGGGTCGGGCGCTGGTCAGACAGGGCCGGGTGGCCGAGGGCATGGCCCTGCTCGACGAGGCCATGCTGGCCGTGCTCTCGGGCGAGCTGCGCCCGGAGTACGCCGGCAACGTCTACTGCCACCTGATGGCCGCCTTCCACGAGCTGGCCGACGTCCGCCGGGCGGCCGAGTGGACGGAGGCGACCAGCCGCTGGCTCGCCGGCCTGCCGGCGGCCGTGCTGTTCACCGGCATCTGCCGGGTCCACCGCTCCCAGGTCATGGCCCGCCGGGGCGCCTGGGCCCAGGCCGAGCAGGAGGCGGCCCTGGTCTGCCTTGAGCTGGCCGACCTGCATGTCGCCGGCGCGGCCGAGGGCCACTACCAGCTCGGGGAGCTCCACCGGCTCCGGGGCGATCTGGCCGGGGCGGAGGCGGCCTACCGTCGCGCCCACGGGCTCGGCCGCGACCCCCAGCCCGGCCTGGCCCTGCTGCGGCTCGCCCAGGGCCGGGCCTCGACGGCGGCGGCGTCGATCCGGGCCGCCCTGACCGCCGTCACCTCCGACCGGCTGGCCCGGGCCCAGCTCTGCGCCGCCCAGGTCGAGATCGCCCTGGCCGCCGGCGATGCCGGCACGGCCGCGCGGGCCTGCGACGAGCTGACCAGGACCGCCTCCACCTACGGCAGCTCGGGCCTGGAGGCGGCGGCGCTGCAGGCCAGGGGCGCCCTGCTGCTGGCCGAGGGGCGGGCCGAGGCGGCCCTGCCGACCCTGCGGGCGGCCTGCAGGCGCTGGCGGGAGCTGGACGCCCCCTACGACGCCGCCCGGGTCCGGCTGCTGCTCGTCGTGGCCTACCGGGCGCTGGACGACGGCGACGCGGCCGCCCGGGAGCTGGACGCCGCCGCGGCCGTCTTCGACCAGCTGGGGGCGACCCTGGACGCCGCCCGGGTGGCGGCCCTGCGCGGGCGGCCGGCGCTGCCGGGTGGCCTGTCGGCGCGCGAGGCGGAGGTCCTGGCCCTGGTCGCCGCCGGCCGGACCAACCGGGAGATCGCCGCGACGCTGGTGCTCAGCCCCAAGACCGTGGCCAGGCACCTGTCGAACATCTTCGCCAAGCTCGGCGTGAGCTCGCGGACCCAGGCGGCCGCCTTCGCCTACGAGCACGGCCTGGCGACCCCGGAACGTGGGTGAAACGACCCATCGGCCGGTCCGGGATTGCACACCCCGCCCGATGCCCCCGGCCGGCGCGCCTCGGTACGGTTCGGCCAGGAGCCGTTCGAGCGCGGAGGGACCACGATGACGGAGCTGACGCTGGACAAGGCCCGGGTCGAGGCCTTTGCCGGACGCCTGTTCGAGCTGTACACAGGCAGGCTGCTGACCTTCCTGGTCGACATCGGGCACCGGACCGGGCTGTTCACCGCCGCCGCGGCCGGCCCCGCGACCAGCGCCGAGCTGGCCGCCCGGGCCGACCTCCAGGAGCGCTACGTGCGGGAGTGGCTGGGCGCCATGGTGACCGGCGGGATCGTCGAGTACGACCCGGCCGGCGGGACCTTCCGCCTGCCGGCCGAGCACGCCGCCTGCCTCACCGGGCCGGGCTCGGCCAACCTGGCCCCGTTCAGCCGGCTCGACACCCACCTGGCCAAGCACGTCGACGCGGTCGCGCGGGCCTTCCGCGAGGGCGGCGGCGTGCCCTACGCCGAGTTCCGGCCCGAGTTCACCGACGTGATGGACGGGCTGGGGCGCGGCGCCTTCGACGAGCTGCTGGTCGACGCCTACGTGCCGCTGGTCCCGGGGCTGGGCGAGCGGCTGGCCGCCGGGGCCCGGGTGGCCGACGTCGGCTGCGGCACCGGCCACGCGATCGTGCTGCTGGCCGGCGCCTTCCCGGCCTCGACCTTCGTCGGCTACGACCTGGCCACCGACGCCATCGCCCGGGCCCGGTCCGAGGCGGCCGGCCTGGCCAACGCCCGCTTCGAGGTCCGCGACGCCGCCCACCTGGCCGCCGAGGAGCCGTTCGACGTCGTGTTCGTGTTCGACGCCGTCCACGACCAGGTGGCCCCGGCCGCCGTCCTGGACCGGATCTGCGCCGCCCTGGCCCCCGGCGGGACCTTCGTCATGGTCGAGCCGCGGGTGTCCAGCCGCCTGGAGGGCAACCTGGCCAACCCGCTGGCGCCGATGCTGTACGCGGTGAGCACGCTGCACTGCATGACCGTGTCGCTGGCCGGCGGGGGCGCCGGGCTGGGCGCGGCCTGGGGCGAGGAGCTGGCCCGGGCCATGCTCGCCGACGCCGGCTTCGCCGAGGTCGCCGTCCACGAGGCGCCCGGCGACCCCCTCAACGCCGTGTTCGTGGCCTCCAAGGCCC